>JAVBSZ010000051.1:0-4559 GCA_031556415.1 Opitutales bacterium
CGACGTCAGCGATTCCGCCGCGGCGGACAACTACGCCAAATTCCCAGGGGTTCCGCATTTCAGGGACTGGCGCAAGATGCTCGACAAACTCGGACGCGATGTAGACGCCGTGGTAATCACCACTCCGGACCACACTCACCATTGCATCGCCATGGACTGCATGGGGCGCGGCAAGCACGTTTACGTCGAAAAGCCCATGGCGCACAGCGTGCGCCAGACCAGGGAAATGCGCGATTTGGCGCGCTCCCAAAAGCTCGTCAGCCAGATGGGGAACCAGTTCCACGCGTCTAACGGTATGATGTCGGGCAAGGAGTGGCTTGAGGCGGGCGTGATAGGCGGCGTGGTCGAGGTGCAGGTGTGGAACAAATATCCGGTTTTGAGTTCCGTGTATTATGCGAATCTGGACGGGCGTCCTCCGCAGCCCTCCGCAGTTCCCGAAGGTTTGGATTGGGACCTGTGGCTGGGACCCGCAAAATGGCGCGAGTATTCCCCCGCGTATCTGCCGCGCACCTGGCGCAGCTTTTGGGATTTCGGCAGCGGGATTCTGGGAGATTGGGGCTGCCACACCATGGACGCGCCAATTACGGCTCTCGGCCTCGGGCTGCCCCTGCGCGTTGAGAATGTCGAAAACATCCCGGGCGGCATTGAAGGGGAGCAGAACTACGCCAACGTCACGCGCTGGCACTTCGCGTACAAGGGCGGGATTCTGAAAATGACCTGGTATGACGGCTTTGAAAACGGGGGCAAAATTCCGCCCTGTTCGAAAAATTACAAATGGGCTAACGAGGCTAACGGCGCCCTGATTGTCGGCGAAAAGGGAGACCTTTTCTTTCCCGGCCACCCTTCCGTATGCAGAATTTTCCCGCGAGAGTATCACAAGGAAATATTCCACTCCCTGCCGCAGCCGCATTTGCCGCGTATCAACGGTGACATATACAGGGATTTTGTAGGGGCAATCCGGGGCAGATGGACTGCGGCTTCCAATTTTGAAGTCTCCGCGCCGCTGACGGAGACGGTTCTGCTGGGCGCCCTCTCCCAAAAGACGAAGACGAGTTTTGACTGGGACGCCGCAGCCATGAAAAGCTCCTCTCCGGCTGCGAACTTCGCCATGGAAAGTTTTGGGCGCGGCGGGTTTTAAACCGTACGCGATTTGTTTGGGATGGGCCCTAATCCCGTTTAAGGCCCTACGCGACGTCTTGGCGCAAGGCCCTTTCCCTCCGTATGTTCGGGAGCGTTTTTTTTATTGAAGGGCCTGCGGATTTTTGGAAGCATCCGAACGAAATTCCAATGCTTAAGAACGTCATAATCCTCGCGCTGTCGTACGCGCTGGTCAACCTCTGGATAGCCTGGTGGTTCTGGCGGGCTCTCAGGGGTGCGCGCGTCATCCGTCTGGCGGCGCCGCTTCTCATCATGGTTCTTGCGCTCGCGTTCCCGCTTCTGTACGGTGCTTCGGGCGCGTCGTTTTTGCAGGTGTGGGTTTTCCGGCTCAGCTCTCTGTGGCTTGGCCTGTTCTTCTACGCCTTCCTCATAGCGCTTGCTTTTGACGCGTACTCGCTTTCGCGGCGCATATTGTCAATTTCCGCGCGGCCCTATCCGCATTACGGACGCTGCGTTATAATGGTCTTGGCGCTGTTTATCATAGGTATTTTAAGCAGGATGAACGCCCTTTGGCCCGTCGTCGTCGAATACGATTTGGAAATAGAAAGCGCGTCCGTTCCCGCCGCGTACGCCGAAAAGCCGCTGGTGCTCGCGGCGGTTTCAGACACGCATCTGGGGCGCAACATTTCATCGGGCCTCATTGAGTACGTTGTGCAGCTGCTCGCGCCGTACGGGCCCGACGCCGTCGTCTTCCTCGGGGATTTCGTTGACGACCATGTGGTTTTTGACGCCGAGCGCAACCGCAAGGCGCTTTCGGCCCTCTCTCCGCGCCTCGGCGTCTGGGGCATACTGGGCAACCACGAGTACATCGCGGGCGACGTCGATGAAAGCGTCAGGCTCATCGGGGAAAGCGGCGTGCGCCTGCTTCGCGACGAATTCCTCATCCTCGACGGCGCGGCAATCCTTGTCGGGCGCGACGACGTGTCGTCATCCCGCTTCGGCCATGCGGACAGGAAAAACCTCAAGGACATTTTGAAGGACCTTCCTCCGCAAGGCTCCGCCCTGCCGCTGATAGTGCTTGACCACCAGCCGCTGCATCCGAAGGAGGCTTCGGCTGCGGGCGCGGCGCTGCAACTTTCCGGACACACGCACAACGGGCAGCTCTGGCCCTTCAATTTCGTCGTCAAAAGCGCGTTCGACAAAATCCACGGCCTGCACGAGGAGGGCGGCACGCAGTACATAATATCCGCGGGCGCGGGAGAGTGGGGGCCGCCGCTGAGGAACACGTCGCGGCCGGAAGTGCTCGTAATCAGGCTGCATTTCGTCCAGAAGAAGTAGCGCGTTCAACGGAGCAAAAAACATTCCTCAGCTCGCGTCCATGTCCGCAGTGCTTAAAAATTTGCGGGCCTTTTTGCGTTGACCGCGCGCCGCGCACGGTGAAAATCAGCGCTTGAGTTTTGTTCCAACGCCGAATGATATGAAAAATCTCCTTTTGACGCTTTTCTTCGTTTTGCCCTGCGCCGCTTTTGCGGCGGACAGGCCCAACATTTTGTGGATAGTCAGCGAGGACAACTCCGCGCACTACATGGCGCTTTACGGAGACGAACATTGCAGGACTCCGAACATAGACGCCCTTGCCGCGCGCGGAAACGCCTTCATGTTCGCGCACGCCAACGGGCCGGTCTGCGCCGTGGCGCGCAGCACCCTGCTGACGGGCGCGTACGCCGTCACGCTCGGTTCGCACAACATGCGCAGCCGCTACCCCGCGCCGCCGAAGTTCAGGGCCTACCCCGAATATTTCCGCGAGGCCGGCTACTACTGCACCAACAACGCGAAGACGGACTACAACATGAAGATGGACGACCGCTCCGTGTGGGACGAGTCCTCGCCCAAGGCGCATTACAACAGGCGCAAAGACAAGGCGCAGCCCTTCCTAGCCGTCTTCAATATCGGCATAACGCACGAAAGCTGCCTCTTCGAGGCGAAGATTTCCTCCGCGCGCAAAAGCGGGCTTATTCCCGAATTCCCTTCAACGCCGCTTGAAAAGATAAAGGTTCCCTCCTACCTGCCCGGTGAAAAGCCCGTCGTCGAGGACATCGCGGCGTATTATGACTACATAAACGCTATGGACAGGCGCGTGGGCGAATTTTTGGACGAGCTTGAAAAAAGCGGCGAGGCGGAGAATACGATAGTATTCTACTATTCCGACCACGGCGGCATACTTCCGCGCGAAAAGCGCAACCTGCAGGATACGGGCACGCACGTCCCGCTCGTCATTTATATTCCGGAAAAGTGGAGGCATTTGAACCCCTTTGCGGATGAGAAAAAAGTTGTTTCGCGCCGCGTCTCCTTCGTGGACTTTGCTCCCACGCTGCTCAGCCTCATCGGCGTTGAAGCCCCCGCGCAGATGCAGGGTCGGGCGTTTCTGGGAAGCAAGCTTGCGCCGCAGGAAGAATACGTCTTCGCCTTCTCAAGCCGCTTCGGGGAGCGCACGTATTTTGCGCGCGCTGTGATTGAAAACCGCTTCCGCTACGTCCGCCAATTTTACGCCTTCGAGGCCCCGCTGATCTGGTGCGAGTACGCCATGGGGCTTGCCAGCTGGCGCGCGTGGGACGCCGCCTTCAGGGAGAACAGGCTATCCCCCAACAGCGCCTACTGGTGGGTTCCGCAGGGCAGCCACTTCCTTTACGAAACGCCGAAAGACCCCTATGAGACGGACAACCTAGCGCGTTCGCCGGAGTGCGCCGCAACGCTCAAAAAGATGCAAAGCGCGCTGAAGGAAAAAATGATCGAAACGCGCGACCTCGGCATCATTCCGGAATTCAAATACGAGGACATACTCGAAATATCCGCCAGCTTGCACGACTTTGCGCGGTCAGAAGGGTTCGACTACGCCGCGGTTTTGGAGGCCGCGTGGCTCGCGTCTGAAGAGGACGCTTCAAAAATTTCGGAGCTCAAAAAATATCTGGAGAGCGAAAACTGCTATCTGCGCTACTGGGGCGCGGTCGGCCTTTTGAACCTGAAAACAAAGGACGTTGAAGGCGCGGTTGCAAAACTTTTAAAGGACGACGAGGCTATGAACAGGGCGCTGGCGCAGCTTCTGATTGCGTACAACCTGGGCAAACGCGCGGAGGCTTCCGCGGGGCTGGAAAAACTTTTGGACTTCGCGCCCGACAAACTTTCAAACACGCTGCGCGAATTCATAATCACGAAAATGCAGGACCTCGGCGCGGATTCGGAACACGTCACCGAACTGCGCCGAAAAGACGCCGAAACGCGCGAAAAATCCAAGCGCCTATACACGGCAAGGTGAGCGGTTTGTTCTAGACCATATCCCAAACAAATGTTCGCGTAATAATAAGACTGGGTAAAAACAGGGCTTCTTTTTTGCGATAGCAGGAGAAGCCGATGCTGTTGTGTTTTGAGAGGAAGGCTGTGCTTTGCACTGCCGAGGAACAAAA
>JAVBSZ010000153.1:0-8249 GCA_031556415.1 Opitutales bacterium
GATTAGGCGCAATGATTTTCGATGCATAGCGAGGACAATAAAGCCGCCCAGGGCGCGTAGCGTACAAACAGTACGTAAGCAGTCTGGGCGGCTTTATTCACGCAGCTAGGCGCGAAAAGCGTTCGCCTAATCCACGACGAGGACGAGGTCGTTCTTGGGCCCGCCCTTGCTCGCCGCGTCGGCGACGATCTTGGCCTTGCGTTCGCCGAGGTCGAACTCGGCGCCGAGCTCGTAGGCACGGCCTTTGAAGGTTATCTTCTTGAGGCTTTCGACGGTATCCTTGTTGTCCAGGATTTCAAGAAGCGGATAGCGGCCCTTCTTAAGCTCGCTGTACACGCTGACGGCGACTTCAAAAACCTCGGTGTTGATTTTCTTTATCTGCATGAAGGGGACGTTGCCGTTCTTTTCCTTAAAAATCAGGCGCGCGGAATACTGGCCCTTGGCGTCGGAATAGAGCGGATCCAAGACGGTGTCGCCGTTCATCGTGAACTTCGTCTTGCCTTCCATGAAAATTTCAAAGCCGCCCTTGTTGCCTCGGTTGTCCGTAAAACTCGTGGATATCGTGGACATGATGCCGCCGGAAGCGCTGACTTCCGAATCCGTCATCCTGAAGGCGGCCATGCCCATGCCGCGCTGGTCCGATATTACCGGTATCACCTTCCACGGACCCGTTTCCACCTTGCAGTTCTTAAATTCGAAGTACGACTGCACGTCCCCCGTGCCCTCGCGGATGGTTACGCCGTTTTTGATAAAAATCTTTTTGCCCTCTGCGGTGAACCTTCCGTTGGTACCCGTCTTAATGTCCCTTATGGTTATGTCCATATCGCATTTGAGAACGTGCCCCGCACGGACTATGACGCTGTCATTCTTGCCGGGACGCCCGGGAAGCGTTGCGGGGTCGTCCATGTGCTCGTTGTTAGTCCAGACACAAGTGCTCCAAACAACGTTTTCAGGGTCGCTGGTCTGCCCGCAGATGTACGTTAGAGCGTCAGCCCTGCAGAAAAACGCGAGAATGGGGATAAGGGTAAGTGCTGTTTTTTTCATAAATTCTCCAATCCGACAACAGCGCCAAACCTACACAGGCAAACGCGCCCTTGTCTATTGACACTATCCCAAACCGCCTTCCCCATGTCAAATATTAAAAGGCACCAAGGTGCCATCTCATTAGGGGGCATTTGCCCCCTTCGTATTGCTTACGCAATGACTACCCCCATTTACTATTCAAACACAAACGAGACTCCGTTTGCCTTTATTATATATTACACACGCGCTTTCAGCGCGTCTTGCGGCTCACCGCTTTAGCGACATCAAAAAACGGTATGCTCTTTTGTTTTAGCGTACGGTTTGGATGAAAAAGCAGGCGCGAAAAAAGCGCTTTTACGGCTTGGCTCCTGATTAGGCTCAGTGATTTTGGATGGAGAACGAGCACAAAAAAACTTCCTAGGGTGCGTAGCATACATATAGTACGTAAGCAGTCTAAGGAGCTTTTCTGGCGGAGTTATCCGCCCAAAGCATTCGCCAAATTAGGCGCGGTGATTTTGGATGCAGGAGCAGGCACGAAAAAAACCTGCGGTAGGAGTGTACGGATAGTACATGACTAGTGCAGGTTTTTTGAAGTAACGAACTCCTGCGCCAAAAGCGCCCGCCTAATTATTTGAGGGAGGCCGTGGCGGCGTCAACCGAGTCAAAAATATCGAATATCTTGTACGCCCGGGTGATTTCGAAGACGAGCTTGGGCTTGGGCTGGAGGGACGCGAGCGCAAACTTGCCGCCTTTGGCAGTGAAGTCCTTATAGAAGCGGACGATGAGGCCAAGGCCCGTGCTGTCAAGATACTCCATCTCGGAACAATCCAAGACTATCTTGCCATAGCCTTCCGAAAACTTCGCCGTTTCGGACTTGAATTCGGCGTCGCCCGCAAGGGTTAGCCTGCCTTCAATTTTGAAGAGGAGCACTCCGTCTTTTTCAGTCGATGTTATCTGCATTTTGCCTGTTCCCTCGTACTCTTAATGAAATTCGATTTATAACTACCACGCCAATCTAAGATTGTTTTTTTTTTAATTGCAATAAAATATTCTCCATTAACTCAAATTTATTGACAGTTTTTTTTTGATTAACATAGTTAATGCAAAATGAGTAATGTAATTAAAGTTCTGGCGATTGACGACGAAGACTACATGCTGAAGATACTCAACGTGTGTCTGAAAAAACCGGATTTCGAGATAGAAACCTCGTCGGACGCCATGTCGGCGATGACCCTCTACAAGGGCAAGCATTACGACATCATCCTTCTGGACGTCGTCATGCCGGGCATCACCGGCCTGGAACTGCTATCGCTTATCAGATCGACCGATCAGGACACCCCCGTGATAATGCTCACCGCAAAGGTTGAGGACAACAACGGCGCGCTCCTCAAGAGGATATCGGGCGACAAAAACACCTATTACCAGAGCAAGAACTTCACGAAGGACGAGCTTGTGGGCCTCGTCACCCGCATCGTGCGCGAGGTGCGCTCCTCAAAGGTGAAGGCCGACTATTTCAAGGAGATGGAGCAGAACGTGGCGCTGGCGGGCGAAGTCCAGCAGTTCATGTTCCCGAAATGGAGCTCAATCCAGAACAACGCGCAGCTCTCCTTCTTTTTCCTGCCCTACATGAATATCACGGGCGACATCTTCAACGTCAGCGAGATTTCCGACGGCGTCTTCCTGAGCATAGCGGGCGACATTTCCGGCCACGGCATACAGGCGGCGCTCTACATGGCCGCACTCAACGTTTCGCTTGAGCAGGTTTTAAGGAAGTTCAAGGACGGCAATTTCGCCCCGCACGACGTTCTCAACCACCTGCAGGGCTTCATGCGCGACATCGCCGGAGAGCGCTACATGACGTGCATAGCGTCTATAATAGACTTCAACCGCAACAAGGTCTTCTTCCAGAGCGCGGGGCATCCGGACTTTCTCATATTCAGCCCCTCCCAGGGCAGAATCAACCCGAACCCGGACAACATAGGCACCCTGCCCGTGGGCATGGACCCGGACGCAAAGTACTCCGCCGAGGAAACTGTGGAAGTGAACATTCCGGATGACGCAATCATGTTCTTCATGACCGACGGCCTTGCGGACCTTCAGGACAGCATAGGCAACACCTACAAGATAGACCCGCTTGAGGAGTTCGTCGGAACCTTCGCAAAGAGCGGCCTGCTGCCCTCCACCATATATAAGATAGTGGACGCCGTCTTCCGCCTAGGCTATAACGACATCAAGGACGACATTTCGATATCGGCCATCTCGAAGCTGCCCGCGGGCACGGACAGCTTCTTCTTCTACCTGCGTCCCGTGCAGCTGGAGGTTGACGGAGTGGCGCAGCAGATAGCCCAGCGCATACTTGAAAAGACCTCGAATGACGAGCTTTCCGCCAAAATAGAGGTGGCCGCGTCGGAATTCATGAACAACATAATCCTGCACGGCTACGCGGGAAGGAGCATAGCCAACCAGACCATAGCCGTCAACCTGAAGTTCAGCAAGGACGGCATGGACCTCACCTTCTGGGACAAGGCCAAGGAGTGGGACATGCAGAGCAGCATTAATAAGGACGAAGTAGTTTCCGATATACTGAACATCAAGAAATCCGGCTCCGGCAGGGGCATGGCAATAATAAAGAGCGTCGTCACCTCCATACTGCGCAAGCGCTATGCGGACGTCCTCAATGAGACAACCCTATCTGTTAAGTACTAATGAAGAAAGACATAATACAGCACATGGTGGACGCTTTCGGCCTTGAGGAGGCCGACGTCATGGACCTTTTCAACGACTACCTCGGAGCGTTTGAGAAAAACATGCAGACGCTCGACGAGGCGCTGGGCGCAAAAAACCTGATGGAAATCAAGCGCGCCGCGCACACCATCAAGGGCTGCGCGCTCAACTGCGGAGACAATGAAACCGGAGCCGTGGCGCTCTCGCTTGAGGAATCCGCCAAGGAGGAAAACTATGCGGACTGCTCTGAAAAGGCAAAGCTCCTGAAGGCGCGCTTCGAAGCGCTCAAATAGCCGGACCGCGCCGCCCGGCACAATTCCAAACACCCCCTCATTGCGCCAATGAATTCGGAAAGAGACGACATCATAAACTCAATTGTCTCGCGCAATTCCAATTCAAAAACGCGCAAGCACGTCCTTAAAATATTTCTCTGGAATATGACCGTGTGGTTCGCGTACTTTCTAAAGCGGCTCATGGACATCACGGTGTCGCTCACGGTGATACTTGCGCTTTCCCCGCTGATGATAATAGTAGCAATCCTCATCAAGCTCGAAAGCAAGGGGCCCATGATATTCAGGCAGACGAGGGTGGGCAAGGACGGCCGCTACTTCCACTTCTACAAATTCCGCTCAATGAGGGTCAACGCGGAGACCGCAAAGAGCGAAATACTCAGCAAGAACGAAAGCGCGGACGGCGTGATATTCAAAATGAAGAGCGACCCGCGCATTACGAGGGTGGGCAAATTCATCAGGAAGTTTTCAATAGACGAGCTGCCCCAGCTTTTCAACGTGCTTGAAGGCAGCATGAGCCTTGTGGGCCCGCGGCCGCCGCTGCCCGCGGAGGTGATGCAGTACACCCTTGAGGACAGGAAGCGCCTTCACATAAAGCCGGGCATAACCTGCATCTGGCAGGTGTCCGGGCGCAGCAACATCCCCTTCAAGCAGCAGGTGCGCCTTGACGAGCAGTACATTAAAAGCCACGGCGTGTTTAAGGACCTCATTCTTTTATTAAAAACAATACCCGCCGTAATCACGGGAAAAGGAGCATACTAAGATGCGAGCAATATTAAACTGTTCAGACAAGGGCACCGAGTGGGCGAAGGAATATTTTGACGACATGAGCGCGTACATGCTCCCCGTCCTCGGCAAGCCGCTTATCGAGTATTACATGGAGTACTGCTCGCTTTCGGGCATAGAGAAGGCGCTCGTCATCCTGCACGACTATGACGAGGAGCTCGCCCAGTTCCTTGACGACGGCTCAAAGTGGGGCATGAGCATTGAAATAACCACCGCCACCGACAACGACAGCGCGGAGACCATGCTCAAAAAGAACTCCAATTTTGTCAACGGCGGCAACGTGCTGTTCATGGACGGCTTCTTCATGCCGCTTTACGACAAGACCCTCTCCGTTAAAAAAACCGACGGCGCAGAAGCGGCGCAGGAGGAGGGAAAGCCTGATATGGCCCTGGTGGAACAGTTCCGCGCAAAAGAAAAAAGGATTTCCGTGCTGGGCGGAGAAAACAGCCAGGGAGCCTTCTGCGACGTCCTCGACATACGCAGCATCGGCGAATTTTTCAACCTGAACATGATACTGCTTAAAAGCTTCCATACGCGCCTTTTCATGAGGGGATACGCGGCGGAATCCAACGTGTTCATGGGCATGAACAACTCCATACCGCGCCGCGCAAAGCTCATCCCTCCGGTGATAATAGGCGACAACGTGCACATCGAAAACGGCTCGTCCGTGGGCCCCAGTTCCATAGTGGGAGACACGTCCATCATAGACAAGAGCACGCACCTTGAAGAGGTGATAGTCTTCGGCAGAACCTACATCGGAACCGACCTTGAGCTCAAGCGCAAGATACTCTGCGGGCAGTTCATTATAGACCCCGAAGCAGAGGTCAAAATCATGTTCTGCGACAGCTTTTTCACATCCAAAGTGGAGGCTCAGCCGGTTTCGAGTTTTCTGGGAAGGTTTATCGAAATCGCCGTGTCCATCCTGCTGCTGCTCTTCACGCTGCCGCCCGCGCTCATTTTTGTCGTTTTCGGAAAGCCGAAGAGCAGGATAATCTCATACACCACGCCTTCCGGAAAGAAGGCCGGCGTGCGCAAGTTTGAACATTCCCCGCGCCTGCGCGACGTCTGGTTCTTCAAGTTTTCGCAAGACAAACTGCCGCGCCTCTGGGCCGTAATCACAGGAAAAATGGCCCTGATTGGGGACTCCCTGCAGACCAGCGAAAACGGCGGGGAATTCCTCATGCACTACAAGTTTTACTTCCCTGGCGCCTTCACCTATGCGGACTCGCTAGGCAAGCGCAACACTTACGAAAAATTCATTGATGACCTTTTCTACCGCCATAGCAGGACTTTCAAGACGGACCTGCAGGTGGTGCTGCGCTCATACATCAACCACCTGCTCGGGGAACAGGGTAAATGAGCCGCGCGTACACCTTCTCCGAAAACGCGCAGCTTGACGCCTTTTTGGACGGGGTGCTGCGCGAAATCGGCGAAGAGGCGGCGGGCGGCGAAGCCTCTCAATATCTGGACTATCTCGTGCTTGGCGGCGGATACGGCCGCGGCGAAGGCGGCACGCTGGAAACCCCCGAAGGCCCCAAACTTTACAACGACCTCGACTTTTTCGTAATCTCAAAAAGCGACGACCCCGCCGAGGCGAAGGCGCTTGACACCATGTTCGCCAAAATCGCCAAAAAATGGACGGTAAAGCTCGGCATAGACGTGGACTTCGGCGGGGCAAAATCGGTCCGCTACATATCCGAAAGACGCCAGATGCTCATGTGGCGCGAGATGATACAATGCGCGAACATCGTATACGGAGATGAAAAAAAATTTGCGGAAGCCTTAAAAGCCGACAGGCCCGTGCCCGCGCGCGAGGCCGCAAAACTCGCCCTCAACAGGGTTTCCGGCCTGCTCTTCGCAAAGAAGCGCCTTGAGAATGACGCGCTCAGCCCCGAGGATGTCGATTTCATATCGCGCAACATAAACAAGGCCGCCCTCGCCTGCGCCGATATCGTCCTGCTGAACGAAGGGGACATGCCTTTCAAGACGCTCGAAAGGCTTGAAAAAATCCACGCCATGGAGCTGCCGGAAAAAATCTCCAAGCTCAAAAACGCTTATGCACGGGCCGCGGAATTCAAAAAATTCCCGCACCTTGACACCCCGCGAAGCCAGCTCGGCGCATGGCACACGGAAACGCGCAAGCTCTTTGAAAATATCGCAGAGCAATACGCCGCATACCTGAAATCCTACAAAAACGGCGGACTAAAAACACGCCTGAGAGACGCCAAAGTCTTCATCTCCATGCGCAAGGATTTTAAGGTTCTCGGCGCAGGCCCCTCGGCCATATGCAACCCCGCCTTCGCCCTCATCCAAGCCGCCATGTGCCTGCTCAAAAGCAAAGAGAGCATCCCGCAAAACGCCTTCGACTCATACCTGCGCATCTGGCGCGCCATAAATTAAAGCCTGAGGCGGTTGAAATTAGAGTATGAGTAAATATATGAGGGGACTGCTCGTCCCCTCATACTCCCCAATCGGACTTCCTTTATTCGTGGGGCTACGCGCCCCGCACCCGCGGCAAGGCGTAGCCCTGCACGACGAATGCTAACGCATTCGGTTTTGTTGTTGAGCTTGTTCGAACTCCCTACGTTCCCGCCAGACGCTTGGTCGCGCTTCGGTTTTGGATTCGATTTTGTTTTACAAACAAAATTTTCGAATCCAAAAACAAACGGGTCATCAGTAGGTATTACAGAATGCTTACGAGACACGGTTTGTTATTTTAACAAATTAGACACGCGCTGCAAGCGCGTCATTCGACTCACCGCGCAAGCGGCATCAGAAAAGACATGAGCTCCAATTAGGCGCAGCTATTTCAAAAAGAGAACAAGGAGACTCTTGTTTTGGCGCAGTGATTTTGGATGAACAACGAGTATTGCGAAGTGCGCACGGGCGCGTAGCGTAGTAAATCTACGTAAGCGGTCGGGCGCGCGAAGCAAACGGAGTTATTCGCCAAAAGCGCTCGCCAAAACTAGCGGCCGTTGGCGGCGGACCAGCGTTTGAATATCTTGTCCGCAATCTTGTCCGGCAGCAGTTTAATCATGCAGCGCTTGACGAGGCCGGTGAAGGATTTCGTGCGGCGGGTGATTGCGCGGGCGGTGCGGATGGGGAAGCAGCGCAGGAAGAGTTCGGTAACGGTCTGCAGTTTTGTGGGCTTGCCAAGCGCGGCGATTATGGATTCTTCAACCGTTTTTGTTTCAAGGTTCTTTTGGAAGACTGCGGTGCGCGGATTGCGCTCCACCCTGAAATTCAGCGGCATGTTGTATTTCTGGCACTCGGCAAGCGGAAACTCCTCAACGTGCATGAAGGAGGAAAGCTTTGAAAGCGCCTCCCTCCCCTTGTCCGTATTTGCGAGCACAAGCGATATGCCTTTGCCGGAGTCCATATTTTTGGAGATGCGCTCTATGCCCCAGTAGTCAGCAATGGTGAGGT
>JAVBSZ010000163.1:0-7562 GCA_031556415.1 Opitutales bacterium
CGCAACAACCTCTTCGGCGCCATGAACCTGAACCATGACGACACCACCACTTTCGCGACCGTCGGCATAGACGAGGCGGCGGGCATGGTGTGGAACCTGGACGAGATGATGAAGGCCGCCATAGAATACAGCCTGGACATCGCCACCTTCAAGGACGCCATATTCACAAGCTCCGTCAACCTGCGCTACCTGTTTGACGACTACCTGCCCAGCATCAAGGCATACCTCTCTTACGAAAGCCAGTCGGAGGAGAACAACTACAACACCCTCACGGCGGAGTCGGACAACTACACCGCCGGCATACAGCTGACGTGGAGCCTCTTCCAGAGCACTTTCACCACGCGCGCGCAGTACAAGAACGAGAAGAACACCCAGCGCATAAACGAGCTGCAGCTCGACGAGCGCCTGCGCGAGTACAAGACGAAAATCCTCAACGACATCTCCAACCTTGAGCGCCTCTATGCGGACTATCTTATTTCCTACGAGCGCGAGAGCCTGGCGAAGCGCGACTTCGACCTTTCAAACGACAGGATGAAGACGGGCACCATCTCCGCGTGGGACATGATACGCACGAAGAACCGCTACTTCACCGCGATACGCCGCACCATACAGCGCAAGTACGCCTTCCTGCGCTACGTGGCCGACATGCTCAACACGTATCCGGTAGACGACGGCCTGGCGCTTAAGTACGCCAGCCTTTCGTCGAGAAATTACTTTATGGAGAAGTCTAAAGAGGCGGGAGAAGAGGCGAAGAAAAAGAAAGATGACGTCGCTTCAACTGCGGGAGAGGCACCCAAGGAGCGCCCCACCAAGTTTTTGACTGTCAATTCCACAAAACAGTAAGATGGCAGAAGATACGAAAATTCCGCTTATAGAGTGTGTAGACTTGGACAAGGCCTACTACCTGGGGCATGAGGAGCTGCTCGTGCTCAAGAAGGTGAACCTCAAAATTTACGACAGGGAGTTCCTTTCCATCATGGGGTCGTCGGGCTCGGGGAAGTCCACGCTCATGAACATAATCGGATTTTTGGACAGGCCTACGCGCGGCGCGTACCTGCTGCGCGGCAAGAACGTGTCAAACCTCAGCGACGACGACGAATCAATGATACGCGGCAAGGAGATAGGCTTTGTCTACCAGACCTTCAACCTGCTGCCGCGCAACACGGCGTATGAGAACGTGGCGCTGCCGCTCTTCTACCAGAACAGGCCTTCCGACAGGGACGTGGTCATGCACGCTTTGGAGACCGTCAACCTGGCCGACAGGGCCAAGCACAAGCCCAACGAGCTTTCCGGCGGCCAGCGCCAGAGGGTGGCGATTGCGCGCGCGCTTGTGGCCAACCCCTCGCTCATCCTCGCGGACGAGCCGACGGGCGCGCTCGACAGCAAGACTAGCGAGGAAATCATGGAGCTTTTTACGCGCCTTAACGAGAGCGGCGTGACGGTCATAATTGTGACGCACGAGCGCGATGTCGCCGTTAAAACCAAGCGCATCATCCATATAAAGGACGGGAAAATCGTAGAGTAATGAAAAG
Organism: Opitutales bacterium; assembly: GCA_031556415.1. Classification (GTDB taxonomy): domain Bacteria; phylum Verrucomicrobiota; class Verrucomicrobiia; order Opitutales; family Intestinicryptomonadaceae; genus CALXQW01. The sequence continues at coordinate 1,533 of JAVBSZ010000163.1, forward strand.
CAAAAAATTTTGGATAGTTCTCATTTTGATACTGGCAGCCGCGGGGGTCGGTGCGCCGTACCTTTTTAGGGCCACGGAGGCTTCCGCAAAGGTCTCGCTGCTTTCGGCGCAGGCTAAGCGGACGGACGTTTCCGTCCGCCTGCAGGCCAGCGGCGTTTTGGACTCTTCCAGCTCCCTCAACATAAACGCGCCGCGCACGCGCTACCAGAGGAAGCTGGTCACGCTCATCGACGAGGGCAAGGTCGTCCGCAAGGGAGACGTGCTTGCGATATTCGACACCTCCCAGATGGAGGAGCGCCTTGAGGTGCTTGAAAATTCGGGCCTGCACGCGAGGTACCGCGACACGGAAATGTCCTTCCAGATAAGCGTCAACGAGCGCGTGGCAATGCACAAGAGCAAGGTCGAGAACGAGAAGATTTCGCAGATAACATACGAGTCCATGGAGTTCGCGCCCGAGATGGAGCGCAAGAAGGCCCTCATCAGGCTCAACCAGGCCACGGCGGACGTAAAGATTGCGGAGAACCGCATACGCCAGGAGGAGCAGCGGCGAGACATCCAGCTGCGCAACATCCAGGAGCAGATAGAGCAGAACAGGCGCGACATCGAAAAGCTCAAGGAGGACATTGCGAGCTTCACGGTGAAGTCCCCCGCCGACGGCATAGTGGTGTACCCCAAAATCAAAATCGCCGGCGCGGAGCGCAAGGTGCAGATAGGCGACAGCCTCTACTGGGACCAGCTCTTCCTCACCATCCCCAACCTCTTCGAAATGATAGCGCGCGTGGAGGTTGACGAGAAGGACATCAGGAAAATCAGGGAGGGCCTTGAGTGCCGCATAACGCTTGAGGCCTTCAAGGACGACGCCTTCACGGGGAACATTTCGAAGATAGAACGCTTGGCGCAGATAAAGAGCAATAATCCCTTCATCAAGATTTTCAACGTCGAAATGAAAATCAACGAGCAGGACATAGAAAAGCTGCGCCCGGGCATGAACGCGCGCGCGGTGATAAAGACGGGCTCGTACAAGGACGCCGTTGTCCTGCCCATAGAGTTCGTGCTCAAGGACGGCGCGCAGTACTACGTGTACGTGCTGAAGGACGGCGAAATAAAAACGGAGAACGTGGATGTGACAGACTCCACGGAGAAGCTCGCTATCCTCAAGGCCGAGCCTTCCTTGCCCGCGCTCAAGCCCGACGCCAATTTGAAGAAGCTGATGTCTTCCAACGTCAAAATAAGCAACCCGGTTCTGGTGCCAGTCAATGTGGAAAGTAATTAAATTCTTCAAGTATCTGAAGATGTCGGGCAAGAGCCTGCTCGACCACAAGCTCAGGAGCTTCCTCACTGTGCTGGGCATCATATTCGGCGTTTCCGCGGTCATAGCCATGACGGCCATAGGCGAGGGCGCCAAGGAGGAGGCGCTCAAAAGCATACAGGAGATGGGTATAAACAACGTCTTCGTGCAGGACCTCCCGCAGGTGCGCCGCGCCGCGTTTGAGAAGGGCGGCTACGTTTCCGACGGGCTCTGCGCCGCGGACGTCGAATTCATCGCAAAGTCCATCTCGCAGATAGACAGGTATTCGATAGTAAAGCAGAAGGACCTCTTCGTTCAGGCGGAGTCCTTCAATGGCGCGCACCCCATCATAGGGACTGACTGCGCCTACTTCGACATGCTCGGCCTGAGCGCAAGGGAGGGGCGGCTCTTTACTGAAATAGACCTTCAGGAGTCTCCAAAAATCTGCCTTGTGGGGCCGGAGCTCGCGCAGAGGTTCTTCAGGCAGAGCAAGGCGCTGGGCTCCTTCGTGCGCATAAACGACAGGCAGTTCCAGATAGTTGGCATACTCTCCGAAAAGCCCGGGTATGACAACAACCTGTATCTGCTCGGAACGGAGCCCCTGCTGCGCGAGAGCGTCTCCCCCTTTGAACCGCCGGTGACGAGCGCCATCTTCTACGTGGGAGACATCCCCGCAATACGCACGGTTTCGGAATTCATAAAGAAGATAACCGTGCGCAGGCATTACGGCCTTGACGATTTTGAAATGATAGTGCCCGAGGCGCAGCTCAGGCAGGCCGAGCGCACGCAGAACCTCTTCAACTCCATCATGCTCCTTATAACGAGCATTTCGCTGATTGTGGGCGGCATAGGCATAATGAACATCATGCTTGCAAGCGTGCTTGAGCGCACCAAGGAGATAGGCATACGCCGAGGCATGGGGGCTACGAAGCTCGACATCCAGCAGCAGTTCCTGGCCGAGGCCGTGGTGCTTACGAGCGCGGGCGGCGTCATAGGCATAGTCGTGGGCGTGGCGCTCACCATGATAATAAAGTTCGCCACGGAGTGGAACATGTCCATACCGATTTTCGCCGTGGGGCTTTCGTTCTGCTTCTCCGTTCTCATAGGCGTGATATTCGGATACTATCCCGCAAAGAACGCGTCGGAAATGAACCCGATTGACGCGCTGAGGTACGAGTGATGAACAAGCTCATCCCAGCGCTGGTTGTCATCGCCGTTGCGGGTGTTGCGGCGTATTTTCTCCTCTTTTCAACGGAGGAGGCGCAGGAGGTTTCGTCTTACGTGGAGACGGGCAGCCACGTTGTGAAAGTGCGCGCGCCCGGCCGCGTCGACACGTTGAAGGCCACGTCCATCCGCGCGCCGGATTGCCGCTTCTCGCGCCAGATAGTGTGGCTGAAAGAGGAGGGCAGCCACGTGAAGAAGGGCGAACTTGTCGCAAAGTTTGACGCGTCGGACGTGGCGCTCTACATAGAGCAGCTCAACCTGCGCACGCAGGCGCTTCTTGAAGAGAAGATAAACAACGCCCTGATGTGGGACATCACCATAGAGCGCATAGAAAATTCCATATCTCTGCAGATAGAGACGGTGTCCCTCCAGGAGCTCGACTACGACCAGAAGAAGTACCACGCCACGCTCGTGCGGAAGATGTCCGCCGTGGGCGTCAACAACCAGCAGGGCATACTGCAGAGCCTGCACGCTCAGAAGGAGAGGCTCCTGCAGCAGAGGAAGATGTCCGAACAATACGCCGACGAGAAGATGCAGCGCCACCTGAAGGCTCTCAAAGAGACGGAAGACTACATCAAACTTTACGACATCTACGCACCTTTCGATTCCATAATACACTATCCGGAAATCCACATCGCTGGAATATACAAGAAGGCCGAGGCCGGAGACTCCCTCGTGCAGCTGCAGGACTTTGCGCGCCTGCCGGATTTCTCCGTGAAGAGCCTCCTTCTGCAGGTCAAGGAGCGCGACATCAAGAACCTCAAGGCCGGCCTGAAGGTGAAGTTTCACAGCAAGACCTACCCGGAAATCATGTTCGAAGGGAAGGTGCGCAGCGTCTCAAACGTGCCCAGCGAGGAGGTGCAGGAGGAGAGCCGCCAGTTTTTTGACGTCGTGGTGGAGATGGAGCAGACGCAGGAAAACATGGCGCTGCTGCTCCCGGGCATGACGGTGTCCGCGGACATAATAATTTCGACTATGAACGACGTGTACGCCATCCCGGCGGACTACGTTGCAACGCGCGCGGACGAAAATTACATCACGGCGCAGGAGGGGGACTCCCGCAGGGAAATCCTCCTTGAAGGGGCGATATTTGATTCCGACTTCGCCGTGATAGAGGCCGCAAAGCTAGGCGGCAAGCGCCTGAAAATCTACGGAGGGCGCGAATGAAGAAGTTTATTTTCATAGTGCTTGTTGCCGCGGCCGCGGCCGCCTTCTTCATGCTCGGGGTTGCGGAAGGCGAGGCCATGATACTCTACGACGTGAAGCGCGGGGATTATGAGGAGACCATACTCGTGCAGGGCTCCGTAGAGCCTTTCTACTACGTCGGCATCAAGGCGCCGGATTCCCCCTACGAAAAGCAGCTCACCTTCATAGCGCCCGAGGGCTCCTTCGTGAAGAAGGGCGACGTAATCGCGCGCTTTGACGAGGGCGCGGTGCTCACGGCCATAGAAGCCAAGGAGGAGCACCTTTACAACCGCCAGTTCGAGCTGGAGAACATCGAAGTTTCGTGGGACATAGAGGAGTACGAGATGAGTGTCGGCATAAATTCCGCCGAAAACCAGCTTGCGCTTTTCTTTTCGGACACTCAAAGCCTCGCCGGCTTCTACCCAAGCATGTTCGACCTCGCCAACCTTCAGTACTCCTCCGCGCGCTCGCAGTACAAGGCCTCGCGCGTGCGCAAGGAGGGTTCAAAGCAGATGAACGAGGACCGCATCAGCCGCCACAAGGGCGTCATCCGCCACAATGAATTCCGCATATTCCGCGACGAGATGTACCTTGAAGACTACACGATAGTTTCGCCCATAGACTCCATGGTCATGCTCCCCTACAAGTATACCAGCGGCAAATGGCGGCAGGCGGAGGTTGGAGACCTCCTCGCGCGCGGGTACGAGTTCATGCAGCTGCCGGACTTTGACAACATGTGCGTGGCCGTGAAGATAGAGCAGGGCCTCATCAAAAACATCTCGAAGGGCGACTCCGTCTCATTCATCCCCGTTTCCGACAAAAAAAACACCTTCGCAGGAACGGTTGACTCCATCTCAAGCCTCGCCACGGAAGACCCCTACCGGGAGCACAAGAAGCTTTTCGACGTCAGGATAAAGATAGAGTCGGAAGACGACAAGAAGGGCTATTTCCTGCCCGGCATGGTCGTGGAGGTTGCCGTGAAAATATCCGACGCGAAGGACTCCTACGCCATCCCCAAAGACTACGTGTTTGAAAAGGGCGGCGAGAAATTCGTGCGCGTTTTCGACGAGCGCAAATCGTCATCTTCCGATGTAAAACTCGAAGCCGCCCGCGAAGCCGCAGACTACTACTTTGTGCCCGCTTCGGAGAATCCATCTCTTCAGGCTGAATTCAAGATAGCTGCAAACCTTTCCGGCGGATGAGCTATTATAATTGACGTTTTGGCGCCTCGGCGGGTAAATAGGGCCCATGCTCAAGAGGCTTTTAATCATTCCGGCGTTTGCCGCGTTCGCGCCATTTTCACGCGCCGCCGAAAAGCCGGACATCCTTTTCATATTCGTGGACGACATGTCGGCGAGGGCGCTTGAAACCCCGCCGGAGGAGCGCGAGCTCAAAATCCCCAACATAGACTCCATATTCGCGGAGGGCACGGCGTTTACAAACGCGTACCTGCAGGGCTCCTGGGTGAACGCCGTGTGCGTGGCCAGCAGAACCTGCCTGAACACCGGCTACGGCGTGTGGCGCGGCGCGCGCGCGTACCAGAATTCCGGAAAGCTGCTCAAGGAGGCGGCTTCGCGCGGGGAGCTCTGGCCGCAGCTGATGAAGAAGGCCGGCTACAAAACTTTTCTAACTGGCAAATGGCACGTTTCCGTTCCGGCTGCCGAGGTTTTTGACAGCGTCGAGTTTCTGCGCAACGGAATGCCTAAGGCTGCGGCGGAGCAGTACAACAGGCCCATAGACGGCGTCAAAGACCCGTGGAGCCCTGCAGACCCTAAGTTCGGCGGCTATTACGAGGGCGGCAAACATTGGACGGAAGTCACCGCGGACTGCGCAATAGAATACATGAAGCGCAACGCCGCGAGCGCCGAACCGCTTTTTATGTACGTCGCCTTCAACGCTCCGCATGACCCGCGTCAGGCCGAAGCGCGCTTCCAGAAAATGTACCCGCCCGAGAAAATCGCGCTGCCTCCGAACTTCGAAGGCGAAAACCGCTTCGCCGCCGCAATCAAATTGCGCGACGTGCGCGACGAGACCATCGCCCCATACCCGCGCACGCCCTCCGCTGTGCGCACGCACATTTCCGAATACTACGCCATCACAACGCACCTTGACGAAAACATAGGCAGGGTGCTGCGCGCGCTTGAAGAGACGGGCAGGGTTCAGAACACCGTGGTTGTTTTTGCGGCTGACAACGGCCTTTCAATGGGAGAGCACGGCTTCATGGGCAAGCAGAACATGTTCGATTGCTCGATGAAAGTCCCCCTCGCAATCAGGGGAGGCGGCTTCGAGAAAAACGTCAAGGTGCGCACGCCCGTTTATCTGCAGGACGTCAT
>JAVBSZ010000052.1:0-7329 GCA_031556415.1 Opitutales bacterium
GATGTGCCGGAAGGCGAGTGGATTATCCAGCAATCGGGCATGCACCAGACCGGCGTGCAGGCGCATCCGGTGCCCGTGGGCCCGGCCCGCGGTTTTGCGACCGACATTTTGAGCAGGGAGGCCAACCAGGCAAACTTCGACGGCTATATAGGGAAAATCCTGCAGCGCATTCCGCCGGAAAATCGCAAGACGCTCTTGGGAGTCTGGTTCGACAGCTACGAGCAGGGCCCCTGCAACTGGACCGACGGGCTCCGCGAAAAGTTCCACGCGGCTTACGGCTACGATCCGCTGCCATGGCTGCCCGTTCTCAAGGGTCATGTGGTTGAAGGCGCGGAGCAGTCGGAGCGTTTCCTCTGGGATTTGCGCCGGCTTGTCGCGGATCTGATTCCCGAAAATCTCGTTAGGACACTCAAGGAGAATGCCAACCAGCACGGCCTGCTGTTTGGAAACGAACCCTATGCCGGCCACGGTTTCCCGGGAGAATGCCTGCTACTTGGCAAGTACACCGATATGACCGCCGGAGAGTTTTGGGCGGGCAATTCTAGGCCCATGCACCTTTTGCAGTGCCGCGCCGCGTCTTCCGTCGCCCGCATTTACGGGCGCAACATCGCCTCCGTTGAGGCCTTCACTTCCGCTGGCAGGCTTTACAGGGCCATGCCGCGCGATTTGAAGCCCAGCGGAGACTGGGCCCTGGCGCAGGGGCTGAACCATTACATACTGCATCTTTACGTGCACCAGCCGGACGACAGAAAGCCCGGCATCAACACCTGGTACGGCACGGAGTTCAACCGCAACAGCAACTGGTTCCAGGATGCAAAGGCGTACATCGACTATCTGCGACGCTGCTGCGCCCTGCTTCAGCGGGGGGAGCGGCAGGCGGGCATAGCATTTTATATAGGGGATGACGCGCCATGCGGGACTCCGCCGCTGCCCTATGCCGTTCCGAGCGGATATGACTATGATTTTGTAAACTATGACGTCCTTCTCAACGGCGCGAAGGTTGAGAAAGGCCGGCTCGTGCTGGCGTCCGGCGCGTCATACCGCCTGCTCGTCCTTCCGCCCGCAGAAACCATGCGGCCCGAGCTGCTCAGGAAGCTTGAGGCTTTCGTCAAAGACGGGTTGACGGTTTACGGGCCGCGCCCGCTGCGCTCTCCCAGCCTCAAGGGCTTTCCCGCTTGCGACGCCGAAGTGCGCGATATAAGCGGGCGCCTGTGGGGGAATATTGACGGGAAAAACATTGTGTCCAACGGCAGCGGAGGAGGCATGGTTTATTTTGGGCAGGAATTTGCCGACATACTCCCCCTTGTCAGTCTCTCCCCCGCCGTCATTATGCCCGAGGGTTTTGTCTTCATGCATCGCAAGGACGCCGATGCCGACATTTTCTTCGTCGCCAATCAGGAGGCCGCAGAGCGCGCGGCGGACATTTCCTTTAACATCTCGGGCAAACGGCCGGAGATGTGGGACCCTCTCACCGGAGAGCGCCGCGAGCTTGTTGAGTATTCCGTTGGGAATGGAAGAACTGTCGTCCCCTTGCAGTTCGCCTCAGCGGGTTCCTGCTTTGTCATCTTCCGCAAGCCCTTGCCCGCCGCCCGGGCTCAGGGCAAAAATTTTCCGGAGTATGTTTCCGCCAAAACGCTGTCCGGAAAATGGGAGGTGGATTTTGACGGCAGCGCCGGGCCTTCATTCAGCGCGACTTTCGAGCGCCTGGGAGACTGGTCCGCGTCCGCCGACGAAAGGATAAAATACTTTTGCGGCAGGGCCTCCTACAGGCTCCGTTTCGATTTTGACGGAGATCCGGACGCTTCATGGTTCCTGAACCTCGGGAAGGTGGATTCCCTCGCAAAAATCCGCCTCAACGGCAGGCCTATGGCCACGCTTTGGTGCTACCCTTATCGCGCGGACGTCTCCAAATTCCTGAAGCGCGGCGGCAACGAACTGGAAGTGGAAATGGTGAACCAGTGGTGGAACCGCCTGATAGGCGACGAGCAGCCAGGAGTTGTTCCTTACACCACCGTTTCGGCCCGCCAATTTTGGAAGGCGGGCGACCCCCTTGTGCCGTCCGGACTCTCGGGCCCCGTCACTCTTGAAAGAATTCTCCCATAATAATGGGATGATTCTTTCAAACAACAAAAAGGCTCTCCGAAAGGAGAGCCTTTGTTTTCTAATTTTAGACTGCTGTGTTGGCCGCTGCTTTAACGCAATGATCTGAACCAGAAGCTTAGCTTTTGTGAATTGATTGTAAAATTTGATGCAATGATTTGCGATGCATAGCAAGGCGCAAAAAAAGACTTCTGTTTAGGGAGGTCTTTTGTGATTTCATTTAACCTTGAGGCAACTGCTTTAACGCAATGATTTTGGATGAAGGAGCAGGCGCAAGGATGTGAGGCGGTAGGAGCATACTGAAGTATGTGACTAGTGCCGAATCGTCCGCAGCAACGAACTCCTTCGGTCAAAGCATTCGTTAAAGACTTGATTGGAAAATTTGGCGTAATGATTTTGGATGGATAATTGTGACGCAAAAAAGGCCCGCGGTGGGAGCGTACAAGTAGTACGTGACCAGTGCGGGCCTTTTGCAGCGGTGCAATTAGGCGCCAAAAGCGTTCGCCAAAATTACAATCCGAGGTCTATCATCGCATCGGCAACCTTCTTGAATCCGGCGATGTTGGCGCCGTTCATGTAGTTGCCGGGCGTGCCGTATTCCGCGGCGGTCTCGAAGGCGTTCTTGTGGATGCTCTTCATTATGCCGTGGAGTTTTTCGTCGACCTCCTTTGCGCTCCAGGAATACCTCATCGCGTTCTGCGACATTTCCAAGCCGCTGGTGGCCACGCCGCCCGCGTTTGACGCCTTGCCGGGCGCGTAGGTGATCTTGTTGGCCATGTAGACTTCGATAGCTTCAGGCGTTGACGGCATGTTCGCGCCTTCGGAGACGAGCTTCACGCCCGCCGCCACGAGGGCCTTTGCGTCTTCGCCGCTGATTTCGTTCTGCGTTGCGCTCGGGAGGGCCATGTCGGCCTTGGAGAGCGACCAGGGGCGCTTGCCTTCGAAGAACTTGGCCTTCGGGAACTTGGCGACGTATTCGGAAATCCTTCCGCGCTTGACGTTCTTAAGCTCCTTGACGAATGCGAGCTTTTCGGCGTCTATGCCGTCGGGGTCTAGGATGGTTCCGTTGGAGTCTGACAGGGTGAGAGCCTTTGCGCCGAGGTGGTTGAGCTTTTCAACCGTGTACTGCGCCACGTTGCCGGAGCCCGAGACCAGCGCCGTCTTGCCTTCGAGGCTCTCGCCCTTGACCGCGAGCATTTCCTGCGCGAAGTAGACGTTGCCGTAGCCCGTAGCTTCGGGGCGGATGAGGCTGCCGCCCCAGTTGAGGCCCTTGCCGGTGAGCACGCTGTCATAGGAATTCAGTATCCTCTTGTACTGGCCGAACATGTAGCCGATTTCGCGGGCGCCCACGCCGATGTCTCCCGCCGGTACGTCGGTACTGGGGCCTATGTGGCGGTAGAGTTCGCGCATGAGGCTGTTGCAGAAGTTGCGCACTTCGTTGTCGCTCTTGCCCTTCGGGTCAAAATCCGCGCCGCCCTTGCCGCCGCCCATGGGGAGGGTGGTGAGGGAGTTTTTGAAGGTCTGTTCGAAGCCGAGGAACTTGAGTATGCCCAAATTCACCGATGGGTGGAAACGCATGCCGCCCTTGTAGGGGCCAATGGCGCTGTTGAACTGAACCCTGAAGCCCTGGTTGACCTGGGGCACGCCCTTGTCGTCAACCCACGGGATCTGAAAGAGGATGACCCTTTCCGGCACAACCATTCTTTCGAGAATCCTGTTCTTCTCGTATTTTGAATCCCTGTCGAGAACCGCGCCGAGGGACTGCAAAACCTCCTCAGCCGCCTGCAGGAATTCCTTTTCCCAGGGTTGCTTCGCCCTGATCTCTTCCATTACCTTGGATACGTACTTGTTCATTTTTCTGTTTTTCCTTTTTGTTTTGTAGGATTCCCGTTCCGCTCGAGCGCTACGGCGAAATTTGAATCATCCCCTCCATTTCGGAACTATATATGGAAGTGTCAACAGGCCAAAATTCCAAAAGCTCAAAAGATACAGTGTTGTAGTTTTTGGGGCGGGCGCCGCGCCTACTTTTCCATGGAGTTTATCACGCGCTCGTTGATTTGCCTGAGCTTTGCCTCGTCCATCTTGACGACTTTTCGGTCATAGCTCATAATGCCGTTGACTTCGATTTCCACGTCCGTTGTCTGGGTGTACACTGCGGCTGTAAAGCCTTTGGGAATCAGGGCAATCAGCTCTTCCGCGTGCTTTACATAGTCGTTGACGAGGGTTGCCGCGTCGGTGCGCGTGTGCCCGTAGCCCCAGTTCTTGTCCTTGTTCCAGGTGTGCCCTTCCGGAATCATGGCCAGCCCGCCGTATTCCCCGAGCACGCATGCGCGCGTTGGGTCGAAAAGGAACATCGCGGGGTTGGGGTAGTTGTGCAGGTCGAGTATGTCGCCTACGCCTTTGAAGTGGTTGCCGCCGCTTGCCGAATTTACAAGGCGTGTCGGGTCATGGTCCTTCGTGAATTTGGCGATTTCATCCGTCTTGAACTGCCCCCACGCCTCATTGAAGGGCACCCAGACGCCTATGCAGGGCTGCGAGTAAAGAAAGTCCATGACTTCCTTCCATTCTTTAAAGAAGTTTTTCTCACCCTGCGCCTTCTTACTTCCCTCGTCATACCAGGTCAAACGCACCCACGGGTCGTCAAGGGATGCGTTGGGCATATCCTGCCAGACTATCAGCCCGATTCTGTCCGCATGGTAATACCAGCGCGCCGGCTCAACCTTCACGTGCTTGCGTATCATGTTGTAGCCCCATTGCTTCGTTTTTTCGATGTCGAAGGCGAGCGCTTCGTCGCTCGGCGCGGTGTAAAGCCCGTCGGGCCACCAGCCCTGGTCGAGCGGGCCGTAGTGGAATATGAATTCGTTGTTCAGCTTGAAGCGGAAGATTCCCTTGGCGTCTTTCTCCATGGAGAATTTGCGCATTCCGGCGTAGCTTTTCACTTCGTCAAAGGTCTTGCCGCCGCCCGAGAGCCTCACATTCATGCCGTACAGGAAGGGCGATTTTGGCGACCACGCCTTTGCGTTTTCTATCTTGATTTCAAGGGCCTCACCCGCCTTGCCCCTCGCGGAGGCGACCGCGCTGTCGGCATCCAGGATTTCAATTTCCACGTCGCATTCCCCGTCCGCAGCGTTTGTGAAGGCCTGAACGACAAAGAGCCCTTTGTCGAGGTCCGGCGTGGTCTTGATGCGTTCAAAATGGCGCTTGGAGACCGGCTCCAGCCACACGGTCTGCCAGATTCCCGAAACGGGCGTGTACCAGATGCCGTTCGGGGTTGACACCTGTTTGCCGCGCGGGCCGAAATGCCTGTCCGTAGGGTCCCATACGCGCACGTTCAGGCGGTTCTTTCCCTTCTTAAGGAGCTTGGTTATGTTGAATGAAAACGGCGCGTAGCCGCCGCTGTGCTCGCCCGCCTTCTCCCCATTTACGAAAACCTCCGCCTTCCAGTCCACGCCGCCGAAATTTACGAGAACCTCCCTGCCTTCCCAGCCCTGCGGGATTTCAAATTCGCGCGCATACCAGAGGCTCTGCCTGTCGCTTATTCTTTTGCCCACTCCTGAAAGGGCGGACTCCAGCGGGAAGGGGACGAGGATTTTTCCGTCGAAATTTTCGGGCAGGAGCCCGTCCTTGTTCACAATCGCGTAATCCCAAAGCCCGTTGAGGTTCATCCAGTCCACGCGCTGCATCAACGGGCGCGGATATTCGGGGAGGACATTGGCGGGATCTACGGCCTCGGCCCACTTCGTCATGATTTTATCGCCCGCCGGCTTCCACTCCGCCGCGTATGCGCACGAGGATATCAGCAAGGCCGAAAGGGCAAATTTTAAAGCGTTTTCAATTTTCATTTTTTGCTTTCTTAAAGGTGGTTGCGGAAGGTTGTAAAGCCGTATTATGGGCAGGGCAAGCAGATTCCCAGGCGCATACGTTCCAATCGGGATATTTTGCAAACGTCTTTGTAGTCTGGCGGGGGGAACGCGCGCAATCCGCGTTATGGGTGTCCGCTCTACTCGAAAAGTTTTTCGGAGGGGTATTCGAAGTCCTTTATGGCGTCGGCGGTCATGCTTTCCGCAGGCGTAAGGCGCCTGAATTTGAATTTCCTCCTTGCGCCCTGTTTGTCCAAGACCTCGACTTCTATTGAATTGCCGTTGCTCAAGATTTGCCCGACCGTCTCCGCATTGAAGTCGTGAGAGCCGTTGACGCCTATGAGCGGGTTGCGGAAGAAATCTCCGGTTATTGCGTTGTTATATAAATATCCGCTCCATTCCAAATCGGTTTCAAGGATTATTTTCCCCCGCTCCTCTTTTGCGCAGATCCCGAAGGGGGGCGCTTTGTCGTGCCTTGTGGTTTCCTCAAGCGTTTTTATATTGAAATCCGGTTTCGGATAGCCGTCTTTGTAGAATGTATTTTTAATGACACGGGAAAATCCCTTCCTCCCGTTCGTAATGCTCGCTTCCTCAAGCAGCCCTGCGGCGTTCCGCTTTACGCGCAGCTCGTAATCCGCTAATTTGGCGTTTTCAACTTTTACGTTTCCCGCGGCGATTTCTTCAAGCGTCTTCAAGGCGTCTTCGCACGCCTTTTCCTTTTCGGCGTCTTTGTTCTTTTTTGCCTCCCTCAAATCGGCGTGAAGATACCACTTCAAATGTTCGACGGCCTCGAGCCTGCCCAAGTTCAGCACCGTGGAAATGTCCATTATTCCTTCCTTCTCTTGCGGACGCAAGAAACTAGGATGGAAGGCCGGCGCGCATTTTAGGGCGTCGCACGTGATGCCGTATGAGTAGGTTGCGTCGGGGCAGAGCAGGGAGATGTCGGAAACCTTTGCATTTTTCAACTCGCCGCTTTCCGGCAGATAATCCTCAAAAGCGCCGAAGCTGGATTCTAGGCGCGTTATCTTTGCTTCAAGCCAGTAAGCCCTCTTTCCAATCCCGACTTGGTTGTATTTTGCGCGCGGGGAGTTCGTTGTGTCGAAGATCAGCACTTCGCAGCTTCTTCCTTTTTCATCCGTTTCGTTGACGGGATCCGTGTAAACAATGCCTTCTTCCACATGAACCCTTATGTCGACGGATTCCACATAGAAAACGCCCTCGTCCAAAAGGTTGCGGGTTAGAGCTTTTGCCTCTGCGGAGGGTTTTGGAACGCTGTCGGCGAAAAATCTGGTGAAATCCTGCGCTTGGACAATCTCGGCAAAGAAAATTGAAAACAATGCGGGGTAAAAGACCATTTTCATGGCGTCAT
>JAVBSZ010000086.1:0-7218 GCA_031556415.1 Opitutales bacterium
TCACCAACTCCCTGGAGAACCCTTCAGAAAGGCTCATAATAGATTCATCGGACAAATATTCCATGAATATGCAGGAGCGCACGGAGCTTTGGAAAACATCCGCAAAGCTCATTGAGGAGCGCCCGCTTTCCGGCTGGGGCACCGCCTCCTTTCCGGTGCTCTTCTCATTCACGCAGGACAGCGATTTTGGAGACTACATCTGGCTTTCGCCGCGCTCAGACCTTCTGCAGAAACTGGTGGAAAACGGCATAATCGGGCTGGCGCTGTACCTTGCCATACCTATGGCGTTTTTCACCGCCTGGATTTTCAGAGCGCGTTTCAGCATGACGGCGCTCATCATGCTGCTCACGCTTCTAGTGACGGCAATTATGGCGGTGTTTGACTATCCGCTGCAGTCTCCCAGCGTGCTTGTCTCCCTGTGGATTGTCATGATGAGCGCGTTCAGGTGGAACTGCGAAATACACAGGTGATTTTATGATGGAAAAAAATATGAAAACAACAGCACTAAGCATAAAGGCAATTATATCAATCGCCGCGGCATGCGCCCTTTCGGCCTGCTGCGCCTTCAACAATGACGACTGCGGCTGGGAGCCCCTCTTCAAGCAGGACCTTTCAAACGCGCAGTTCGACAAGGGCGTGTGGAGCGTCAACAAGGACGGCGAGCTCGTGGCGACGGAAGACAAGATGATATTCTCGACCGTGGACTACGAAAACTTTGAAATCTCGCTTGACTTCAAAATACAGAAGGACGCCAACAGCGGCATAGTATTCTACTGCACGGACACCGCCAAGTGGATACCCAACTCGCTCGAAATCCAGATTTGCGACAGCGACAGCGAAAAGTACAAGCCGCGCGGCGAAACCTGGCTCTGCGGCGCGTTCTTCGGCCACAAGGCGCCCACCACGCTCACGGCCACCAAGCCCGTCGGCGAATGGAACAGCATGAAGGCGCGCTTTGCCGGCAAGCAGATAGACGTATGGATCAACGGAATCCACGTCAACTCCTTCAACCTTGCTGATTGGAAGGACAAGACCACCAACCCCGACGGCTCGAAGATACCCGCCTGGCTCACGGCGAAAATCAAGAGCGAAGTTCCGACGGTCGGCAAAGTGGGCCTGCAGGGCAAGCACGGCGGCGCCGCGTGCGACTTCAGGAACGTGAAGGTCCGCAAAATCCAAAAGTAGGCGCGTTCAAAAAACGGCATTCCCGCATGCGTAGCGGATCCCGCCCCATAAAAGCAAGATTCACACGCATACCCAAAACCTCCGCAACCGCGGAGGTTTTTCATTTATGGACTTGACCGAAGGTAATCTTCATCTACATTCGCACTCCTATTTTATTCCCTGGTGGTGTAATGGTAGCACAGAGGATTTTGATTCCTTTAGTTGGGGTTCGAGTCCCTACCGGGGAACTTCGCCGTAGAGCGCCGAATTTCGGAACGCGCATTAAGCTTGCGAAGTTTGCGGGGAATGCGCTAGCCTGTGCCCATGTCAGACTCCCAACTATCCCCGAAAGAGCTTCTCGTTCGGACGCTAAAAAAATCGGGCATCATCGGCATCGGCGCGCTTGCGCCTTCGGCTATCGGAATTCTTGCGCTGATATATTCCGTTCCTGAAGCCGTATTTTTCCTTTTTTTCGCAATCCCGATGCTGGTTCCGCTGCTGTCAATGTTCTTCATCTACCACATTGAGGCGTATTTCATCTCAAAATCTGAAAAAACTGGCAGTTGGATTTATCCCGACTCGTTTCTGAAATTCGTGGAATGCCAAATTTTCTTCTACGCGGTGAATTTTGCGGCGTGCTACGCTCTGTTCATCGTTTTTCTGGGGCTGGGAATTGGGTTCGAAAAATTCGACAGCGGAGTTTTCATAAGGCCCCTCGCCTCAGCCATCTGCACTCTGCCTTTCTTCTTTTATTTCCTGGCAGATTCATGCGTGAATTATGCCAAACTGAGGAAATCAGAAAATACGGGGGTAATTAGCCGACTCTGCAGATGGATTACCTATCCCGTATTATTTATTGTCGGAGGAATCTCTGTATTTCCTTACGCCAATGGCTCCACATGGGAGCGGACGCGCAACATCTATGTTTACGGACATCCGGAGCCTGTCGACTATGTGGGCCGCAGCGCGGAAGAAATTATCAAATTTTACAACGCGCAAAAAAACGCCTCATCTCGCGATCTGGATGGAAGCGACCTTGAAGAGTTCAACACGGACAAGGGCGGCAGAATCAGGCTTGATTACCGCAACGAATATGCGATGTCCATGCAGTTTGTTTTGAGAATTCAAAACGGCAAAGTCACGTATCAATGGCTACACAGGTCCAGCGACGGATTCGGGCTCTTCCGCATATTCAAATCGGAAAAATGGGAAAGCCCCCCGAACGAGTATAAGTAGATTTGCCCACGTATTTTAACACGCTTGCGCAGTCAAAAACCTATTCCACGCCCTCGGAGTTCTATTTTTCGGAGCTTTCTTCCTCAGCCTTGAGCTCATCCGCCGCGGTGCGCGCTTCGGCCTCGCGGACCGCTTTTGGCACGGCGGAAAGCTGGAAGAGCGGCAGCAGCGCAAGCAGGCAGATGACGGTCATGCCAAGGACGAAGTAGCCCGCAAGGTCGTGCACGGTGCCGCTGATGGAGTCCGACCCGTTCTGGTAGGCCCACATGGCAAGAAACAGTGCGCGGCACAGGTTGAAGATGAACGCGAAGACCATGGCCATGCCCACTAGCGCAATCTTCTTCCAAAACTTGTCCAGAAAAACCGCCGCAAGGAAGGAACCCGCAAAAAGGCACGCCGTGAGGCTGCGTATTCCGCTGCACGCGTCCGCAACGCCCACGGAGCCGCCCGGGAAGGAAATCACGTTCCCGTGAAGCTCCACTACCGCGCCGAAGAAATCCATGATATTCACCACTATCACCGACACGTACGAAAGCAGCGTGACACTTATGGCGTCCTCAATCGGCGAAGCGAAGGGAACCGCGATAATCCAAATAAATGCGGGGAAAATGAACAGCCTGGCAAAGCCGAGGCGCTGTTTGAGCGCCATTTTTTCGCCCTTCAGATTTTCGCCCGAGGCCAGGTATGCAAACCCGAATAGCATAAACGCCAAAGATATGCACATAGTGGAAGACACGGCGCCGCCGGCGGTGGAAACATAGATGATCAGTGTCGCCCCCAAAAATAACAATACGCATAACGAGAATCCGAGAAAGAAGAGCGCATCAAACGCGATCCTGAGAGGCTTGAGAGCTTCGTCCGTAGCAGGCTGGGAAAAATACGCCATTATTTTGCCCCATCTGTCATACAGGACGTATGCGGAAAATACCGGCAATATGTAGCCGAAGGAGTAGTCCTCCCGATACCCCCAGATATTCATCGCCCCGTGAACCGCCATAAACGCGAAGGCCAAAATCATCAATGAAGAAAACCATATCCAAACGGGGAGCCTAAAAAACTCGTACTTTTCAACAAAGGATGGAAGCTTCATTTTACTTCCTCCCTCTTTGGGGAAAGCGCCAGTTTTCCGAGTGAGTCCATGACCTCGTTAAAGCCTTCGTCTGATTTAAAATCGTCAAAATTGAAAGAGGAGTCCACCCTTATGAAATAGATGTCCTTCATGCCGGTCACGCTGTATTTGAGAATGGACTTGAACCATTCCACGGGGTTGAAAAACGCGCTCCCGCCTTCCGAAAAATTGAACGTTTCATCTCCTATAACGCACCAGAAAACCACGTTTCTCTTTACAGTCTTTCCTGCGGAAACTTCGTAGGTGTATTCCCTGTAAAACGCGGGAAAAAGCGGAACACGCTGCTTTCCCGGCATGCAGTCCGAACGGCTTGAATTGTCAATCCGCTTCCAGCCGTTGCGGACCCAGCAGCTGTCAGGAGTGTGGTTCACCGCATGGCGGGGGGTCACCTTCCCAGGCTCCCAATATGCGATGTACACGTTGAACTCCCTGCCAGACTTGTCGGAATAGCGCCTGTTAAGAAACTCCGAAGTGGCGAGTATCTTTTCCGCAGAGCGCTTGACCTCCTCCGTGCTTCCCAGGGGCATGTCCTCGCTCTCCCACACTCCGGGCTTTGCGGGCACTATTTCCGCGATGTGCCCCGTCGGCCTGCCTTCGGGCGCCGTTCCGCCGTCAAACTTTGTGAAGACAAAATACGCCGCGGCAAGCGCTCCCGTTAATAGGATTAAGGGTGTCAGAATTTTCAGCATCGTGTATGTATCGGATTTTCCGCCTGAATGCGCAAAGTTTTTTTTGAACCGAAATTGAAGCTCCGCGCACACCGCAAGTCAACGTAAAACTGGAAACCTGACGCCCTCCAAAGCCCGATAAAACGGGAAAACGCGCAGGCACTCCGTCCATCCGCCGTGAAAACATCTTAAAAAAATCCCGAGCACGATGAAACTTTTTTGGATTTTCGGCTTTTATTGTCCGTATAAACTTATAAACAGGTGGGGAATGAAGATTTCGAGGAAGCTAAAAAACACGGCTGTTGCCGTACTGCTGGTTTGCGCGGGAATTGCCGCGTATTTTTACTATAATCAGGACACGCAGTCGTTTTCCTTCAAGACGTCGCACGCCAAGGTGCGCGACATCGTCGTGAGCATAGACGCCACCGGCACCGTGGAGCCCGAGGACCTCATCCAGATAGCCGCGCGCGTATCGGGGGAGATTCTCTCCTTCGGCACCGACAAGAACGGCAAGACCGTGGACTACGGCTCCGAAGTGACGGAAGGCTCCATCCTGGCGATAATTGACGATGAGATACCTCGCTCAAACCTCCTGCAGGCAAAAAGCCAGCTTGAGCAGCGCAAGGCCTCGCTTGAACAGGCCAAGGCCAATCTCACGCTGGGCCAGACCAAGCTTGAGCAGGCGAACCGCGACTGGGCGCGCGCCGAAAAACTCGGCGTGGGAGACGCCCTCGCGCAGTCCACTTATGACAATTACAAGTCCGCGTTCGAAATCGCCACGGCGGAAATAGGCGTGCTCAAGGCCGCAATCTCGCAGGCCAACGCGCAGATTGACGAGGCGCAGGCCAGCCTCAAAGTGCAGGAGCGCAACCTCGAATACTGCATAATCAAAGCCCCCGTTGACGGCGTAGTGATAGACCGCGTCGTGAACATAGGCCAGACGGTGGTTTCGAGCATGAGCGCAAGCTCGCTCTTCCTCGTCGCGAAGGATTTGAAAAAGATGGAGGTTTGGGCGAGCGTCAACGAGGCCGACATAGGCAGCATAGCCGTGGGCCAGCCCGTCACATTCACCGTTGACGCCTTTCCGGAAGAAACCTTCGTCGGCAAAGTGGGCAAGGTGAGGCTCAACGCAACGATGTCTCAAAACGTGGTGACGTACATTGTTGAGGTTGCCACAGACAATTCTAACGGACGCCTTTTGCCCTACCTCACGGCCAACCTGAAGTTTGAAGTGGCGCGCAAAGACAAGGCCTTCTGCGTGCCGAATTCCTCGCTGCGCTTCACGCCAGAAGCCTCGCAGATTTCTCCTTCGGCAAGCGAGGACGCGCTTAATGCGGAAGTGAAAGTTTGGACCGTGGCGGATGACGGCCTGGCGCTCCCAATCGCTGTTGAAGCTGGTTTGAGCGACGGCGAGATGACGGCAATCATCATCCCAGGCGGCGCGGAAAACAAAAAGCTCTCGGTCATAACCACCGTCATGCGCGGCGCGGCGGCGGAAAACAAATCCACCAACCCATTCATCCCGACGCCTCCGGCCCGCAAGAAGCCGGGTTCGGGCGCGCCTAAAAACTAGTAGCAGGGAACGCCGCAAATGAGCCTTATTTCGCTGAGGGATATCCGAAAAAGCTACGTGATGGGCGACGTCATCCTCCCCGTGCTCAAGGGCGTGACGCTTGACATCGAGCGCGGGGAGATGGTGGCACTCACCGGCGTTTCGGGCTCCGGCAAAAGCACTTTGATGAACATACTCGGCTGCCTTGACAGGCCGACATCGGGAGCGTATTCCATAGACGGCGTTGAAGCCGGATACCTTTCAAACGACGCCCGCGCGGACCTGCGCAACAAGAAAATAGGCTTCGTATTCCAGAGTTTCAACCTGCTTCCGCGCACTTCCGCGCTTGAAAATGTGATAATGCCGCTTGGCTACACGGCCAGCCACCTTTCGGAAGCCGAAATGGAGAGGCGCGGCAAGGCGGTACTTGAGCGCGTGGGCCTTGAGGACAGGATGGACCATGAGCCCTCGCAGCTTTCCGGCGGGCAGCAGCAGCGCGTTGCCATTGCGCGCGCGCTCGTCAACAGCCCGCAGATACTTTTTGCGGACGAGCCCACTGGCAACCTCGACACTAAAATGAGCGAGGAAATACTCCGGATATTTACGGAAATCAACGAGAATGAGGGCGTGACTATAATCCTCGTCACGCATGAGCAGGACATAGCGGAGCGCGCAAAGCGCATAATCAGGATGCGCGACGGCGTCATTGAATCAGACCATCCCAGCCAGCGCATGCTTCCGCAGGGAGGTGCAAAATGAAGAAGCGCCTAAGAACGCTCAAAAACGCGTTCCGCTCAATCATCAGAAACCCCATGCGCACGTTTCTGACCACGCTGGGGATTGTCATAGGCATAGCGTCCGTCATCGCGCTGATGGAAGTCGGGAGCGGCGCGCAAAAGTCGATGGAGGACAGCCTCGCGACTATGGGCATAAACACCATCATGGTGCGCCCGGGCTCGATGTCCATAGGCGGCGTGGTTTCGGGCACGCGCGCAAACCTCACCTCGGAGGACTCAGACGCGATATTGAAATCGTGCCCGGACGTCACAGCGGTTTCGCCCGTCGTCTCCGTAAGGGGCCAGATTATTTACGGCGGCAGAAACTGGTCGCCCTTCAACATATACGGAGTGAACGAGGACTATTTCAAAATCGCCAACTGGCTGATTGACGATGGCGAATTCTTTGACGACATCAAAGTGGCGCGCTCCATGCGCGTGTGCCTGGTCGGTTCCACAATCGTCCGCGAACTTTTCTACGGGGAGAACCCGGTGGGCAAGGAGCTGCGCATACAGAACGTGGTTTTCAAAATCATCGGCACGCTGCAGAGCAAGGGCGCAAACATGATGGGCATGGACCAGGACGACGTGGTGATAGCCCCCTGGACGTCCGTACGCAGCAGGCTCAAGGGCGCGGGGCAGTCATCCATAAGCTCCTCGACCGCCGCCGCGGCCACCTCCACCGGAGACATC
>JAVBSZ010000078.1:0-8666 GCA_031556415.1 Opitutales bacterium
CATCTCCATCTCCGAAAAGGCCGCGCATGGACTCCGCAAAGTTTTCCGGAAACTTTCCGATAGCTTCTAATACTCGAGAAGCCAATGATCTCTCATTCGTCTGACCAGATTTATTTGCGCCTTCTCCGCTACCTTCGCCTGCGGTCCATTTGCCGAGGTTGTCTCGGGGCTGGTCGGGGTCGTAGGGTTTTTCTCCGTCTTTGCCTTCGACTTCTTCATCAGACAATCCGGACGGAGAGGAGTTTTCATCCCCTCCATCCGAATCGCTATGGAACGAATTTAACGTAGATAAATCCTCCTCATTTGCGATACCGCAAACGAGCAAAACGAAATTTCTCAAGGCTTCGGCACTATTGACGCTCTCAATTTCAACGTCGGAGCTTAGGCCTGCCAGATGCGCGAGTTCGTGAAGTATTACGCTGCCGCGCTGGTTTAAATTCTTATCATCGCCTGGAGCCTCTTTAAAGAAGGCGTCGTATATCTGGATTACGTTTCCGAAATCCGGTTTTGCGCCCGCAAGCACAGAATCAAGTCGTCCGCCGTCTTCGCCGATGAACGCGGGCCTGCGGCGGATTTCAATTCCGCCTTCAAGCTTCTGGATTATATTTTCAAAGGCCTTTGAAATCCTGCTTAAAGTTTTTGCGGAAACGTCGGAATATATCTTTTCAATATATTCCAATGTGATTTCATCTCCCGCTTTCACCTTCTTTACGCACTCAGCAGAAAGCATGTACGCCTCGCCAATACTCCTTTCTATAAGGTTAATTTCTTCCGCGCGCAGCTTGCCCGCAAAAAAGTAGTTCAACGTTTTATTTTTAAGCCTAATCTGTCTTTTAATATTTTGCATGCGCGCATCATATCATCGATATGGAAAAGGCGTGAGCGAACTTTGGGGATTTTTGAAACTACAGAGCTTTTTGCATTTTTTGAGGCTACAAATTCTCTCCATTCCTCATCATTTGACTCTCCGCCGAAGGCGGCATCAGAAATGGCGCAGGGGTTCTCTCGATTTTGGCGGCAGGGATTGAACTCGCGTTCACAGTAGTGAACGTCTCGCCACTCACTTCGTTCGGGCAAATCGCTTTGCGCTTTGTTCCCCTGCCGCCTACGCGGCGTGGTTTGGATGAGAAATTCATTCGCAAAAAAGGCCCACGCTGGGAGTGTGCAAATTAGTACATGACCTGTGTGGGCCTTTTTAAAGAATGGATTTATCTCCAAAATCACCCGCCAAAAAAGGGGGTTGACAGGGAGGGGACTTTGCTTACTAATATATAGCCAACAAAATTGAACTCTCAGGAAGGAGTGGGTTATTGCCCGCTTTTTTTTGTCAAATCAGCGAACCAATACATAACGGAAAACATTATGAGCAACAGCAGCGAAATTCTTGCCATCCTTGAGTACATGGAGAAAGAGAAACAGATCAAGCGCGAGGACATGATAGAGTCCATCGCGGCGGCGATTCGCAACGCGGCGGGCAAGGGCGCGCAGGCGGGCTACAACCTGAAGATTGAGATCAACCCGAAAAACGGCGCGCTCAAAAGCTGGGCGCTGCTTGAAGTGACCGACAGCGTGGCGGACCCGATGATGCAGATACACATCGACAAGGCGAAGCTGTACCTGGCCGAGCCGAAGGTGGGGGACATCGTGGAGCGCGAGATAGACCTGAGCAACCTCGGCCGCATAGCGGCCAAGAACGTGTACCAGAGCATAATACAGAAGGTGCGCCAGTTTGAGAAGGAGAGGATTTTTGACGACTACAAGGACACCGTGGGCGACATCGTGACGGGCACGGTGCGCAGGCGCGAAAAGGGCGCGGTGATAGTGGACCTCGGCAAGGCGGAGGCCCTCCTTCCCAAGCGCGAAAGCATCCCGGGCGAAGACTACGCGCCGGGCGAGCGCATACGTTGCCTGCTGCTTGAAATCGACAACTCCCCGCGCGGGCCGGAAATCATTTTGAGCCGCGCCAGCTACAAGTTCGTGCACCGCCTCTTCCAGCTGGAAGTGACGGAAATGGCCGAAGGCACCGTCAAAATCAACGCGCTTGCGCGCGAGCCGGGCTACCGCACGAAGATTGCGGTCTCGTCCACGGACCCGCGCATAGACCCCGTGGGCGCGTGCGTCGGCGCCGGCGGCAGCCGCGTAAAGAGCATAGTGCGCGAGCTCGGCGGCGAGAAGATCGACGTGATCAAATATTTTGAGGACCCGAAGGAGCTGCTCATTGAGTGCATCAAGCCCGCAGTCGCCCGCAACATCCAGATAGACGCGGCGCAGAAGCGCATCACGTTCGAGGTTGCGGAGGAGGATTTGTCCGTCGTCATCGGCAAGCGCGGAAGCAACGCAAAGCTCACAAGCAGGCTTCTGGGCTGGAAGCTGGACATCGCAAAGGAGATGACCGAGGAGGTCAACCTCTCGCAGAAGCTCCAGCAGGCGGCAGGCTCGCTCGCGCAGGTGCTCCCCAACCTTACGGAGCACCAGGCGGCCATACTCGCCAACAACGGCATAAACAGTCTCGAAGTCTTCGAAGGTGTCGAAGTTTCGGACTTGGTGGAAATGGGCTTCAGCGAAGCGGAGGCGCAAGACCTCGTCGGCCAGGTTGAAGCGGTACGCAACCAATAACGTTTCTTCGCAAAAAAATCCGCGACAGAGGCACACAGCAAAGCAATTAAATGAGTATCAGAATACACGCACTGGCAAAAGAGCTCGACATGTCGAGCAAGGATTTGATGGACTTCATCAATGAGCGCAAGGACGCATACGGCCTTGACATCAAGACGTCGTCAAACGCCATAGCAGACCTTTACGCGGACGCAATCAAGGCGGATGTCAAGAAGCTCGCAGAACAGGCCGCGCCCGCGGAAAAAGAGCCCGTCCAGGAGGACAGGCCCGCCGCGAAGTTCGTGAAGACGAGCGAGGAGGTCGAAGAGGAGAAGGCCGCCGCCCGCGAGGCCAAGGCCAGGGGCGAAGAAAAGCCCGAGCCCGCAAAAGAGCCCGCAAAAGAGCCCGCGCCACAGCCCGAACCCGAAGCGCCAAAAGCGCCTGAGGCTTCCAAGCCCGCGCCCACGCCGCCTTTGCCGCCGCTCGTCAAAAAGCCCGGCCTCGCCGTTCCGCCCAAATTCACATCGGCGCGCCCGGCCTTCACCCCGCTGAAAACCCCGGAGATACAGAGGACGGAGCCGCAGATTGAAAAAACTGAGGACGCCGAAGTTGTCGTGCGCGCAAACAAGCCCGCGCCCGCAATTCCCCCGCGTTCGCCCAACACGCCGCCTCCCATAACTTTCGGAAGGCCTCCGGCCCTCCCGCCGCGCGCAAATTTTGCGCCCGCGCCCGAACAGGAAGGCACCGAGCCAAAAGAAATGAAGGTGCTGCAGATAAAGCCGCCCATCGTGGTGAGGGATTTTGCAAAGCTCATAGACGTCAAGCCCTTCAAGCTTATTTCGGAACTCATGGACATGGGCATATTCGCCTCCATGAACCAGTCTCTGGAGGAGGCCGTCGCGCTCAGAATCGCCGAAAAGCACGGCTACACGCTAGACATCAAGCACAGGGGAGAACAGCAGCAGCAGCAGCTCGCCGCCGCGGAGGCCAAGAAGAAGGCCGCCAGCATGATTGACGACCCGAAGAACCTTGAGCAGCGCCCGCCCATAGTCTGCATACTGGGCCACGTAGACCACGGCAAGACAACGCTGCTTGACACAATCCGCAGCACGAACGTCGTGGCCGGAGAGGCCGGCGGCATCACGCAGCACACCGCGGCCTACCAGGTTGACCGCGACGGCAAAAAGATAACTTTCCTCGACACCCCGGGCCACGCCGCATTTTCAAAAATGCGCGAGCGCGGCGCGAACGTCACGGACATCGCAATCCTAGTTGTTGCGGCGGACGACGGCTTCATGCCGCAGACCGACGAGGCGCTGGCCTTCGCCCAGAAGGCGGGCGTACCCGTCGTTGTGGCAATCAACAAGATAGACTCCAAGGGCGCGAATATAGACAGGGTCAAGCAGCAGATGCAAAAGCGCGGAATTTCCCCGGAAGACTGGGGCGGCGAAACGCTCTGCTGCGGAGTTTCCGCACTCAAAAACGAGAACATCGGGGCGCTTTTGGACCTCGTGCTTTTGCAGGCGGAAATGATGGAACTCAAGGCGAACCCGAAGAGGGCCGTGGAGGGCGACATCATAGAAAGCCAGCTTGAAGCTGGACGCGGGGCGACCGCAACCGCCATAGTCCGCGCGGGAACGCTCAAGCCGGGAGACGTCATCGTCAGCGGGGAGCACTGGTGCAAAGTGCGCGCCATACTCAACGACAAGGGCGAAAAGCTCCAGAAGGCGCCGCCGAGCACGCCCGTGGTCATAATGGGCTGGACGGGCGCGCCCGAAGCCGGCGAAAAATTTGAAAAGGCCGACAACGACAGGGCCGCGCGCAAGCTGACCGAAGAGCGCATCCTCGAAAACAAGAAGGCCGCCATAGCCTCCAATATCGACACCAAGCCCGCGAGCATTGAAGACCTCATGGCCGCCATCGCCAGCAAGGACCAGAAAACATTCAAGTGCATAGTAAAGAGCGACGTCTTCGGCACAGTGGAAGCCCTCGCGGCCTGCCTTGAGGAAATCAAGAGCGACAAGGTGAAGCTTGAAGTCATAGACCGCGAGGTCGGCATCATCACCAAGAACGACGTGGACTTTGCCGCGACGGCGGGTGCCGCGATAGTCGCCTTCAACGTCAAGCAGGAAAACGGCGTGGCGGGCCAGGCAAAGCACAAGGGCGTTGAGATAATAGAGCACAACATCATTTACGAACTCATCAACCGCGTCCGCGAAGCCATGAAGGAACTGCTGGACCCCGAGCTCAAGGAAAACAAGCTGGGCCAGGCGGAAGTGCGCGCCGTCTTCAACGTCACCAAGGGCGGGAAGGTTGCGGGCTGCATGGTCACGGAAGGCATCATCAAGCGCGACAAGTTCGCAAGGGTGTTCCGCAAGGACAAGGAAATCGCCAAGGGCCGCGTGGGAGACCTCAAGCGCTTCAAGGACGACGCCTCGGAAGTGCGCGCCGGCTACGAGTGCGGCATGAACGTCACCGGCTTTAACGACTACCAGAACGGCGACGTCATAGAGTGCTTCGAGATTCTCGAAACGCGCCCGGACCTTTAAGATTCAAACATCAACATTTAATTAAACGAAAGAGGCATCATTTGGCTCAATGATTTTGAGAATATGGCGCGGACGGGCGCTTGAAGCGCCGTCCATCGAAGGGGCCTGGCCCCTTACGGCAACCGCTGGCGCGGTGAACCTATCCCCAAAAAGCGTTTGCCAAATGACAGGATTATGTCGGAACGCAAGATTAGAGTAGGCCAGTTGATAAGGCAGTTCCTCAGCGAGGCGCTGCACGAGCGCTGGCGCTCCGAAAGCGTGGCTATCACAATAACGGATGTTGACGCCGCGCCCGATTTGCGAAGTGCGCACGTCTATTTTTCCGTGATAGGAGACCGCACGCAGGCCGCCAGGGCCACAAAGTTCCTGCTCTCAATCCGCAACGAGTTGCGCTTCATGCTCGGGCGGAACGTGACGCTCAAATACACGCCCAGCCTCAACTTCATTTACGACCCGTCAATAGCGCGCGGCATGCGCATTGAGCATCTTCTTGACGAGCTCGACGCCGAGCACCCCGAGAGCGCGGCGGGGGCTGCGGATGAATATGAAGGGAACCTAGACGCGGAAGAAAGCGTTGAAGAGGGCGAAGAATAATCAATATTTAAGGAGCAGATGTTTTTTCCCGAACTCGCAGAAAATTTCATGAAGCTCGTAAGGGCTGTGAAGGACAAGAAAATCGCCGTCGTGGGCCACATGAGGCCGGACGGGGACTGCATGAGCTCCCAGTTCGCAATGGCAGCCGTCTTTGAAAAGTTCGGCGCGGCGGAGGTTGTGTGTCTGAATAAGGACCCCCTGCCCTACCTTTACGAAAATTTTTCAAAGGGCAAAAAGCTCCTACCTACCGAGGGCTTTGAAGACGCTTCTTTCGAAATCGTCACCGTTGACTGTGCGGACTACAAGCGCATAGGCGAAGACTTCGCCGCGCGCCATCCAAATCCGCTCGGCTGCATAGACCACCATTCTTCAAACCACCCATACGCGCGCATAAATATTTTCGACCCGTCCAGCGCGGCCACGGCGGAAATCATCGCGGGCCTGCTCTTTGACGCGGGCGCGAAGATAGACCCCGAAAGCGCCAACAGGCTTTACATGGGGATGGCCATGGACACGCGCCAGTTCACCACAAATTCCACAGGCGCAAAGACGCTCGCCATAGCGGCAAAACTCGTTGAATCGGGCGCAGAGCCCGCGTACGTGGCGGAACAGCTTTACCAGCGCGAGCGCTTCGGCAAAATGAAGCTGCTCGCCTATTTCCTGCAGAGCCTCACAATGCACGCGGAGGGGAAAATCTGCATGGGGATAATCCCGCTTGGCACTTTTGAAAAGACCGGCTCCTCAAAGGAGGACACGGACGGCCTCGTGGACTACGCGCGTAGCATAGAGGGCGTTGAAATCGCCATACTTCTGGAGGAGCTTCCCAAGGGTCTCAAGGGCAGCTTCCGCGCCAAAACCCCGAAGTTCGAGGTTGACACCCTCGCCGGAGAATTCGGCGGCGGCGGCCACAAGGCGGCGGCGGGCTTTTCCGTGGACGGCGCAAGCCTCAACGATTTCGTGCCAAAGCTTCTCAAGCTCGTCGAAAAACGCATCAACTCGGTAAAATAGCGCAATGGATTTTGAAGGCATACTACTTATAGACAAGCACAGCGGCTGCACCTCGCACGACATCGTGGGCATGGTGCGCAGAAAGCTCAAGATGAAGGCCGTGGGCCACGCGGGCACGCTTGACCCCATGGCGACGGGCCTGCTGGTGATACTCGTGGGCCGTGCAACGAAGGTCTCGCAGTACATCATGAGTTTGGACAAGGTGTACGAGGGCTCGTTCAAGCTTGGGGAAACCACCGATTCACAGGACAGCGACGGCGAAGTCGTTTCCACAGCCCCCGTTCCCGAAATTTCGGAAGATGGGCTGCGCGCGCAGATGAACAAATTTCTGGGAGACCAGTACCAGATTCCGCCTATGTTTTCCGCCAAGAAAATCAACGGCGTGCCGCTTTACAAGCTCGCAAGAAAGGGCAAGGAGGTTGAGCGCGAACCGCGCTTCATCAACGTCTCAAAGTTCGATTTGCTGGGATGGAACAGCCCCGTTGGAGAATTCCGCCTGGCATGCAGCAAGGGCACATACGTGCGCACAATCTGCCATGACCTCGGCCAAAAATTAGGTTGCGGCGCGCATATGACAAGCCTTCGCCGCACGTACACAAACAAGTTTGACGTGGCCGACGCAATCACGATAGCGGAGCTGGACACCCTCGGCAGCGCCGCCATAAAAAGCAGGCTCATTCCGGTGGCAACCGCCGTGCCCAGCTTCGCGCTTTAACATCCCCGAATTACCATGACCGCAAAAGCAAATAAGACGGAAAGTAAAAAGCCCACCGTCTTTGCGGGGCCCTGCGTGCTGGCGCTAGGCGTTTTTGACGGCGTGCACTTGGGGCACCTTATGGTTATTAAAAAGGCGGCTTCCGCGGCAAAGAGGCTGCGCGCAAAAGTAGGAGTGTTCACGTTCCGCCCCCATCCTTCAAAAATAACGAAAACGCGCGAGGTCAAACTGATTTCCGGTATTCCCGAACGCGTCGAAGAGCTCAAGAACGCGGGCGCGGACTTCGTGCACGTGCAGGAGTTCGACCCGCCCTTTTCAAAAAAATCCCCGCAGGAATTCATGGAGTTTTTGAAGGAAATTTTTCCAAACCTGAAAGCCGTTATAACGGGCGAGAATTTCCACTTCGGCAGCGGCGCGGAGGGTTCCGCAGACTGGCTGAACGCTAACGCAAAAAATTTCGGGATTAAATATTTCCGCATTGAGGGCTTCATGCTCGGAAAGGAGCGCGTGAGCTCCTCGCGTCTGAGATGCGCCATTGAGGCCGGCAAAATGGAGCTTTGCGAGAGCATGATGGGGCGCCCCTACTCCGCGGAAGGCAAAGTTGTAGGCGGAAAGAAACTCGGCCGCACGATAGGCTTTCCAACGCTCAACATAAACTATTCTCCAGAATGCAGGCCGCCCTACGGCGTATACCTTGTAATGCTCTCCCTCGTTTCGCGGACGAAGAAATTTTCATCCCTCGGGGTTGCAAACTACGGCCTTAACCCGAGCGTTGAAAACCTTTCACAGCCGGTTTTGGAGATGAACCTTTTTAAGACGCCGAATTTCGGCGCGGGCGCTAAGATAAAAGTGGAGCTTAAGCGCTTCATCAGGTCGGAAAAAAAGTTCTCCAGCCTAGACGCTCTCAAAAAGCAGATCGCAAAAGACAAGGCGAAGGCCTTTCGCCTCGCGGCATCCTCATTATAGCCCGACATATTTTGGGCATTTTTAAAAATTCGCCGTTTTTACGCTGAAACTTTTTCAGATTTTCGCCGTTTCAACGTAATTGTATGCGCGTTTTTCAAAAATCTTTTAAATCCGTTTTTCTAATTCTCCTGTTCTCATGCGGCATCGCCTGCGCGCAGGATGGAGGCTCGGTCCCCGAAGCCTCAAAAGACGAAACCACGCCCAAGGCGGTCTCCGAAACCAAAGACCAGCTCAAGGCG
>JAVBSZ010000121.1:0-10035 GCA_031556415.1 Opitutales bacterium
CTACCACAACTGCGGCAACGGCACCATTCAGATGATAGACTCCATCCTCTCTACTGGTTCCGCCGCCTACCACTTCGGCAACGCCATAGACATGCGCAGCATGATGCCGCTCATCCCGCCGAACATCATAGCCATGGGCAATGTGGACCCGGCGGGGGAATTCAGAAACGGAACGGTGGAATCCATAACGAACGTGACGCGCGCGCTGCTTGAAGACTGCGGCAAGTACCCGAATTTCGTGATATCCTCGGGTTGCGACATCCCGCCCCTTTCAAGCTGGGAGAACATAGACGCCTTCTTCAAGGCGGTTGCGGATTTCTACGCGGCAAAGGCGTAAAGATTAAAAGGCAAATACGCATAAAAAAACTCCGCAGAACATTGCGGAGTTTTTTTGTGTTTATAAAAATGGCGCCAAGTTTTTTTAGTGAAGCTTTACATCCCTGTCCGTCGCGCTTCTCACGCCGAGGTCCGCAAGCATGGCGGCGGTCTTCTCATTCGCCTTCTCAACGCTTTCCTCGCGCGCGAGGAGGACGGCCATCCTGCGGTGTCCGCGCACTTCGGGCTTGGAGAATATGCGCATGTCGCAGTCCGGCCTGTTGAGCACCTTGTCGATGTTGAAGAATTCAAGGTCGTCGCAATTTCCGTCGACCACGACCGCGCGGCTGGAGGACGGCCCGTAATGACGAATTTCCGCAACCGGTATGCCGAGTATTGCGCGCGCGTGCAGCGCGAACTGAGAAAGGTTCTGAGATATCATCGTGACCATGCCCGTGTCATGCGGGCGCGGGGAGACTTCGCTGAATATCGCCTCGTCCCCCTTTATGAAAAGTTCCACGCCGAAAATGCCGTAGCCGCCGAGCGCGTCGGTAATTTGTTTCGCGTAAAGGCGCGCGCTCTCAAGCGCCGCGGACGACATCTTTGCGGGCTGCCAGCTCACGCGGTAGTCGCCGTCAACCTGCACATGCCCCACGGGCTCGCAGAAGCTCGTTCCGCCTGAGTGGCGCACGGTGAGCATTGTGATTTCGTAGTCAAAATCCACAAAGCCCTCAACTATGACCTTCCCTCCGCCCGCGCGGCCGCCGCTCTGGGAATACTCCCAAGCCCTCTCAACGGCGTCCTGGGTTTTCACGAGGCTCTGCCCGTGCCCCGAAGAGCTCATTATGGGCTTCACCACGCAGGGCAGGCCGATTTTTTTGACGGCCTCAACGAACTCCTCCTTCGTGGACGCGAAAAGGTATTTTGAGGTTTTCATGCCGAGCTTCTCGGCGGCGAGGGTGCGGATGTTCTCGCGGTTCATCGTGAAATTGACGGCGGTGGCAACGGGTATCACCCTGAAGCCCTGCTGTTCGAGTTCGACGAGCCTCTGCGTGGCTATCGCCTCCACTTCCGGAATGATGTAGTCCGGATTCTCCGCGCGTATGATTTTTTCCAGCGTGTCGGCGTCGAGCATTGAAACGACGTGGGAGCGGTCGGCAATCTGCATTGCGGGCGCGTCGAGGTATTTGTCAACCGCAACAACCTCAACGCCGAGCCTCTTGAGCTCTATCGCCACTTCCCTGCCCAATTCGCCGCTGCCAAGGAGCATGGCCTTGACCGCGGAACCTTTGAAAACCGTGCCTATTTTTGTCATGCGCGCATATTCGTCTAATATGAATCTGACTGTCAATACCGCTTTTAGGGGTTGCCATTTTTCCCTGAAACTGTGATATCTATGCGTTGTCAGATATATTAACATGAAAAAAATCATAACATTCTTAAGTTTCATACTGCTCATCTGCTGCACCCTGCGCGGCGCAGACATAGAGGGCTACTGGCAGGTGGTGGACGGCGGAAAACCGCAGAGCATAGTCTTCGTCTACGAGCACGGCGGCTTCTTCTACATGCGGATGATAGCCATTTACGAGGACGGCAAAGTGCGCGAAACAATAGCAGACCCGAAGGAGGCCTCAAAGGGCATAGACGGCGCGCCAAAAATCTGCGGGCTGGACTTCATCTGGAACCTTCGCCCCGAAGGCGAAAAATTCGTCGATGGAAAGGTAATAGACCCGGACGACGGAAAGGTGTTCGACTGCGAAGCCTGGTATGACTCCAAAAAGAACGCCCTCATCATGCGCGGCAAGCTCCTTATTTTCCACGAAGACGAGCACTGGCCCAGGCTGGAGCCCAAGGACGTCCCCAAAGAGGCGCACCAGGACCCGAAGAAAATCACGCCAAAAGTGTACGGTGAAAAATAATTTTTTCCCGCGCGCCTATTTTGAAGCCTTTTTCAGAAGCGCCGCGTAGGTCTTTTCATACGCGGGCGCATCAATGCCCAGCCTGCGCGCCGCGCGCACCATGTAGCCCGTAAGCGTGTCAAGCTCCGTTGGCTGCTTGGCGCGGAAATCGCGCTGCATGGAGGTTGTTGCGTCTTTGGGCATGTTTTTGCGCATCGCTTCAAGGGTGTCCTTGGCGAGCGTCGGCGAAATTTTTGCGCCGAGCGCGAGAGCCACTTTGCAGAATTCGTCCGTCAAATCTTCAAGAAGTTTGTACGCCTCCGCATCGGCCTCAAGCGCCCCGTATGTTTTGTCCGTAAAAGAAGTCGCCGTGGCAAGCGGGGAAATGAGCGCGAACTTTTCCCAGACGATTTTCGCCGCGTCCGCGGAAAGCAGGTTCTTCACACCGCTGGCGTTGAGCAGCAGCTCAAACCTTTCAAGCTGAGCCTTTGCCGAAGCGTCTTCCGAACCGTACACGTAGCGGTATTTCGGCATGCTGCTGCGCACGCTCGCTGGCGCGGTCTTTTGCGCCACTATGAATACGCAGGCGTGCGCCGTAATGTTGTCGGGGAATGCGGCGCGGAATTTTTCCTCCGCCTCTACGCCGTTGCAGAAGGGAATTATCACTGTGCCCTTCCCCACCAACGGCCTTATTGATGAAATGGCGGAATCCAAATCGTAAGTTTTGGTGGCATACACGAGGTAGTCGGCAACGCCGATTTCCTCCGCGCTGTCGCTGGCGATAAACGGGACGGCCGTCGTGAAAACTCCGTCCTCCTCAAGGATGAAGCCGCGCTTCTGTATTTCGGAAAGCGTTTCGCCGCGAGCAAGAAAGCACACCTGCGCCTCCTGCGAGCCTTCAAAGCGCTTTGCGAGTTTTGCCCCCATTACGCCGCCCACACCGCCAAGACCGACTATTGCAACCTTTAGAGTCTTCATCGTAAAAATTTACGCCCCATGCGGGGACGACGGCAAGCGCAAAATTTGCGGACGGTGTTGACAACATTTTTACGGTGCGCTTGAATGCCCCCATGCATGGAGAAGCCGACCTCACCGTTCCCGCGCTTGCTATGGCCGCCGTGGCCTTCGGCTTTCTGCACACGGCGGTGTCCCCCGCGCACTACCTCCCCTTCATCGCGCTTTCGGCGGCAAACGGGTGGGGAAGATTCCAGACTTTGAAGGCGACATTCGTTTGCGGCCTCGGCCACGCGCTTTCATCAACGGCTGTAGGCGCGGTGGGCCTCGCGCTGGGCGCGGGCGTGGCGCACATGAACGCCCTTGAAGAATCCCGCGAGGCCGCCGTCAACTGGATGTTTCTGGCCTTCGCGGTCTCGTACACGCTCTACGGCCTGCGCGCGGCCTTCTCCGAAAAATACGGCCATGCCGCATGCGCGCACGCGGGGCATGACGTAAGCGCGCACGCAAAAAATTTCGGCGCCACGTTCTGGATGCTGTTTTTGCTTTTCACCCTGGGCCCCTGCGAAATTTTAATCCCGCTGATAATGAAGCCCGCCGCGGAGTTCGACTGGATCGGAGTTGCGCTCATCGCCTTCGGCTTTTCGGCGTCCACGATACTCACAATGCTCGCAATGGTCTGGCTGCTTTTGATGGGAGTGAGAATCCTGCCGGAAAAATCGCTGGACGGCCTCGAAAAATACAGCCACCTTGCGGGGGGAATAATCCTGCTAATCTGCTCCGCCGCTATGTTCCTGATGCATTAAATTTGGATTTATTTCCGCAAGCAGCTCTCCGAATTCGAAAGAGATTTTCCCGCAGTCCATCACCGTTTTGAGAATCTTTTTTTCCAGCTCCGCGGGTGGCGAGCTCACGCCAACAGGCAAAGATTTTTCCTTCAGCAGCAGCGCGCCCCAGTTGTGCAGCGCGAGTGTCGGGTCTATGTACCTGAGCCTTGTAGGTTCTTCCAAAATGAAGTTCAGCGGACGCTTGGAATTCAAAACGCGCCCTTCCGGAACGCCGCTTCCGAACTCGTCCTCCACGCCCATGTTAGCAAGCAGCGCGTTTGAGGATGAAATCTTTTCTGCGGGAATTATTTTTGAGAGAGCGCCCGCAATGCCCGTCGCCGTCACCACGCACCACGCCTCGGCAATGAGCCTTTCAATTTCGCCGCAGTCTTCCATGTTAGCGAATTTGTATCCGCGCAGAGAATCCCTCCTTGCGGAGACGTCCACAACGGTCACGTCAAAGCCCGCGCCCGAGCAGGCGCGCGCTATGCCAAACCCCACCTTCCCCGCGCCGAATACGACGAGCCTTCTGCCGTCAAAATTTCCGTGCCCGAGTTTTACGAGAGCCCTCCAAAAACCGTCTCCGGTTCCGAGGCGCGTCTCTATCTGCTTGATAACGCCTTCATCCGCAAGGAATACGCTCTGCGCAAAATCTTTGTACGCGGCAAGCCCGCTCTTTGTGAGCTCCGCATAGCCCAGTCTGGATTTGACTTTTGAGCAGATCCCGCCGCAGTCCAAAACGATGTCAAAGCCCGCCTCCAAAGAATCTTCATCGGCGATTTCCAGCCCGAATTCCGGAAGGGTTTCCAGCAGACGCCTGTCGCCCGGGATGAAGGAAGACTCGCGCACTTTCACGCGCGCGCCGGCGGCAATAAGCGCCGCGTATTTTGGAAGCGTGTTCGCGAAGACGGGGGAGGCGTCCAATACGAGCAGACCATCGAGAGGGCGCGAGAGGCTCCACTCCCCAATCTGCGCGAGCAGCGCGGGGAAATCGTCGCGGTAGTGGGTCTCCAGCGCGCGGGACAAAAGCCTTTCGGATGCGTTCATTTATTTGTTGCCTTCGCCATTTCAAATTCCGATGATGCAAATCTATTCCATGCGCCAAGATATTCAAGAAATAATCGCATCCGTACCCAAGACGGAAATGCACCTGCACATCGAGGGCGCGTTGCCCCACGCCATGCTTAAAGGCTTGGACGCAGACAAATACGCAAACGCTCCCGCGTCCTGGACCGACGGTTTCAAATTTTCAAATTTTGAAGAATTTGACGAGGCCCTGCTTGGAATGGCCATGCCCTGGTACAATAGCCCCGAAAGGTACGCGGCGGCGGCTAAGGAAATTTTCGAAATCCTGCGCGCGCAGAATGTGCGCTATCTTGAAACGAGCTTCGCCTCCGGCATGGTGGAGTTCCTCGGCGTTCCCGGAGACGAAATCGCCGAAGCTATGGCCAAGGCCGCGCCGGAAGGCATGGATGTGAAAGTCTTCATGGGCATACACCGCGGAGACCGTCCCAAGGCCGCGGGAACGGTTTTGGAAGACGCGCTATCATGGAAATATCTTGACGGAATAGACATGCACGGTAACGAAAAAATTCCCTTGGAAAGCTGGGCGCCAGACTATTGGCGCGAGGCGAAAAAACGCGGCCTGCACACAAAGGCGCACGCGGGGGAGTTCGGCGGAAATGAAAGCGTGACGGAAGTTTTGGACAAACTCGGAGTCTCGCAGATAGAGCACGGGGTGCGCGCGGTTGAAGACGAGGCCCTGCTTGAGCGCCTCGCCGCGGAGCGCATACTTTTGGACGTATGCCCGACGAGCAACGTAAAGCTCGGCATATACAAAAGCTACGGGGAGCATCCGCTTAAAACGCTCATCGCGCGCGGCGTTCCCTGCACGCTGAATTCGGACGACCCTCTCGTCTTCGGCACGGGAATAAATGACGAATACATGCTGCTTATGGAAAAAATGGGGTTCAACATAAGGGAATGTTTGGAACTCGTAAAATGCGGCTGGCGCTTCGCAAAGATTGACGCGGCTAAGAAAAGCAAAATGATTTCAGAAATAGAAAAAATAGAAGAAGGACTTACGGATGACTAAGGAAGAAGTTGTAAAAATTCTGGAACTCGAACCTTTGAGCGTCGAGGGCGGGTATTTTAAACAGGTCTACAAATCCATGATGAAGATAGCGCTTTCAACACTGCCGCCCGTCTTCAAGGCGCCGTCGTACACGGCCTCCACTAGCATATATTACCTGATGAGCGGCGCGGACAATTCCTCAATGCACTCCGTAACGGCGGACGAAACGTGGCACTTTTACACGGCCTCATCGCCCGAAACATACGTCGAACTGCTGACGATTACGCCGAAGGGCGAAGGCAAACTCATCAGACTCGGCGCAGACCTGGCAAAGGGCCAGCTTCCGCAGTGGACGGTACAGGGAGGCTTCATGATGGGCGCGCGCGTAGTCTCCCCCGAAGCGGAAAACGCATGGACGCTCACCGGCGCGACAGTCGCCCCATCCTTTGAATACGCGGACTTCGTGAAGGGAGACGCGGAAGCCCTCGCCAAACTCTGCCCCGAATATGCGGAGCTTATCAGAAACCTCGGATAGGCGCACACCCTAAATTTCGAAGATGTCGGGTATGATGTCCTTAATCCGCTGGAGAGATTCGCCCATGCCGCCGAGGCGCGCGCGCGCAAGCCATACTTGCGCGAAGCCCGCGGCGATTATCTTCAGATTCTTCCGAGAATTTTCGCCCTTCAGATGCGGGTCGTTCTTTGCGCGGTTGAGGGAATAGGCAATCATGTCGAGCGCCAGCTTGAGTTCGCCCAAAACTATCTGAGAATCCGCGCAGGCCGGCTTTGACTGCGCAAGCAGCGCAACGGCCTTTTTCCAAGTTTCTTCCATCGCGCCGAGTGAGGAAAAATGCGGATGATTTAGCCATTCGCCTATCTTTGAATCATCCGCAAAAAATATCCGCTGATAATAGCAGAAGAGACGCTTCTCGGGGTCTATTTTCCCGATTTCCAGAAGGCTGCGCGCGGTGTTTTGCGAGGGGTCGCGGAACACGAATGCCGAGAGCGCGTGTGCGAGCTCGTCCTCACTAAGCCTTGTTTTAGAGCTCCACGCGGCGCTTGCAGCGGAGACTATTGCCGGGTACATGCCGCAAAACGGCTGGTGCGTTCCGCCGTCGCCCCAGTTTGTCAGGAGCATGCCCTCCGCGCCGAAACGCTTTGCGTTGACGCAGGCGTTCTCCACGTTCTCAAGCATGTTTTCAAGGCGCAGGCCGAAGGAGTTCCACGTGCCCGCGCCCGGCGCAACAAGAAATTTAAGGCCGAGGTTTTTTAGGTACGCGCACTGTTTTTCAAACGGATGGTCAAAGTCATAACCCCATATTACGGGCGTCATGTCGGGCGCAAGCTCCTTTGCGTACTCCGGCTTCTGCATGAGAACGTCCGCCCAGAAGTACATTTTCTTGCCGTACTTTCTGCAGAGCGCGTTGAGCTTTAAAATGTGCTCAAGGTATATCTGGTATTTGCCCTCGCGCCCGGCGCGCTCTTTGCTGCGGCCCATGCCCAGCTCCCACGGCTCATCGCACCCGACGTTGAATTTGTCGCTCGAAAAATTCGGGAGGAACTGCGCGTAGAGCGAGTCCAAAAAGTCTATCGCCGCATCGTCCGGATACAGAGTTGTGGGAAATTTCCTCACCCCGCCGAGCGGGTCTATGAAGGGGGCCTTGCTCTCGGCAAGGCGCTGGTATTCTGGGTAGCGCAGCCAGCGCTCCATGTGGCCCAGGCTGTTGAAATTCGCAACAAGCTCTATTCCAGCGACGGCGCAGATTTCCTCAAGCGCCTTGTATTCCTGCGCGGTCATGGGCGACGCGTCCGCCCAGACGAGCTCGTGCCCAGCAAAGGCGTAGGTATGCTCCGTGTAGAGCTCCAGCCTGTTGTATTTGAAGAGCGCGAGCATATCCACAAGGTACGCAAGCGTCTGCATGTTCGGCACCTTGCATCGGCTGATGTCCAGCATGAAGCCGCGCACCTCCAAATCGGGATGGTCTTCAATCTCGAGGTACGGAAGGCCCAGCTTTGAAGACTGTATGCCTATCTGCCGCAGCGTCTGGTAGGCGAGCTTTGCCGCAGCCTTTGAGCCGGCAAAAATCGATATCCCGAAATCGCCAATAGAAAGGCTGTAGCGCTCGTTAGCGTAGCCAGAGTATGGGAATACGCAGACGAGGTTTTCGCCCGTCGGCATCCCTTCCTTGTCGTGCGAAAATTTCGCCCTGTCCCAAGTCAAGAAGCCGGACTGCTGCCGGAACTTTTTGGGTTCCGGAACAATCAGAAACTTTCCCGGGACTTCGTCCATACCTAGAATGTGTGGACGAAGAGGCCGCTGCGCAGCTTGGGTTCAAACCAGGTGCTCTTGGGCGGCATGATTTTGCCGGCGTCTGCGATGTCGGTAAGCTGCGAGACATTCACGGGGTGCATCGAAAACGCCACGGCGAACTTGCCGGAGTCAACCAGTTTTTCAAGCTCCGCCGTTCCTTTTATGCCGCCGACAAAGTCTATGCGCTCGTCCAAACGCGGGTCTCCTATTCCGAGCAGCGGTGAGAGCACCCTGTCCTGCAATAGGGAAACGTCAAGCACGCCGACTTCGTCGAGCTTTTCCGTGCCCCTGAATTCCAAAGTGTACCAGCGCCTGTTGAGGTACATGCAGACCTGCTTTGCGCCGTCGGGCTCTTTCCTGCCGTCTGCGGACACGTCGCATACCTTTTCAATCTCCTTCAAAAACTCCTCTTCGCCCATCGAATTCAAATCCTTCACGAGGCGGTTGTAGGGAAGTATGTTGAGCTGGCCGGCGGGAAAGATGACGGCGAGGAACCAGTTGTAGTCTTCATCGCCCGTGTGGCTGGGGTTGGCGGCCTTGAATTCACGCGCGCAGCGCGCGTTGCTCGCACTTCTGTGGTGGCCGTCGGCGACGTAGGCAAAGTCTATGCCCGCGCACACCTTCTTGATTTCGTCAAGCCTGTCGGCGTCCTCTATCTTCCAGACGGTGTGGCGTATGCCGTCGTCCGCGACGAAGTCGAAAACGGCGTCCTCTTCCTTCTTGTCCTCCACAATCCTGTCAAGCGCGCTGCCGTCCTTGACTGTGAGGAAGACGGGGCCCGTGTTGACGCGCAGGGTCTTTGTGAGCGTGAACCTGTCGTTCTCCTTGGCCTGGCGGGTCTTCTCGTGCTTCTTGATTATGTCATTGTCATAATCTTCAGCGCTGCATGTGGCCACGAGGCCCGTCTGCGAGAACTTCCCCATCTGCTGGCGGTAGAGGTACAAAACATTTTTGCCCTCGCGCACAAGATGGCGCTCGTCGACGAGTTTGCCGAAGTTTTCAAGCGCGTGCGCGTAGACTTCCGGGCTGTAAGGGTCAGTCCCCTCGGGCAGTTCGATTTCAGAGCGGACAACGCGCATGAAGCTGAGGGGCTTGCCCTCCGCCTGCGCCTTGGCCTGTTCAAAATTCACGACGTCGTAAGGGAGGCTGGCGATGTCCTTCGCCTTGCCTGCTGCGGGCACCAACGGGTTGAAAGCTTTTATTTTCATATCCGGTGGAAACTTGCAGTCTTTGCCCTGTTTTGCAAGAATAGAAGCGGATTTTTTTCACGCAAAACGCGCGATTTTTCATTTGAAAATTCCGCACGCGTATTCATTATAATGCGTATTATGAATAAAAATTCACACATGACTTTCCGAAGGGGCGGATGCCTTTTCTCCATAATCAAGATACTCGTTCTTGTAATCGTCATTCTGCTCGTCACGCTATATTTTGCAGGCAGCTACATAGCGTCCTCCGCCGTGAGCAGCGGCGCGCGCATGATGGGCATAGACGCCGGCCTGGGCTCCCTCATTTTCAACCCTTTCAACCAGAACCTTCGCGTTGACAACTTTTATATAAAGAACCCCGAAGGATATTCGGACAACAACCTCATAGGCGTAAAGACCTTCCACATTGAAACGGATTTGAGCCCCATGGCCTTCTTCACCGACAGGC
>JAVBSZ010000157.1:0-3076 GCA_031556415.1 Opitutales bacterium
CGTATTTGGCGGGCGCGGGTGCCGCCGAGCCCGGGCCTGTCCTTAATAAAAACAACCTCCCCGCCGTTGCGCGCCGCCTTTAGGGCCGCCAACGCGCCCGCAAGCCCGCCGCCCACTATGCACAAATCGGTCGACATCTTGACCGTGTTCTCTTCGCGTTTTTCGCAGGAATTGCCTATTATCATGATGTTGTCTCTCTTTGGTAAGCGTTTGGATTTTTTGTCTAAAAATAGCTGAAGAAATGAAATTTGAGTTTCATCGCCCTGTCAATGCTAGAATCGGAAACTTGGGGCCGAAACTTCGCATCAGAGTGGTGTTCAAATAAAACTTTACCTTGGAAATTTTCTTCAATAGGGTTTCGGTGTTTATGAAAAAAAATATATATGCATGGATTGCCGCCTCCCTTTCGGTGTGCGCACTTTGCGCCTCGGCGCAGCAGAAATCCGACGGGGACAAGGACTTTTCCTACACCCAGGACTTTGAAAATTCCGCCGCCGGCAAGCCTTTCGGGGAGCGCTTTTTTGAAGCGTACAAGATGCGCCTCGTCTCCGGTGAGGAGGCTATTTCCGGCAAAGTGTCGCTCGAAGTTGACGGCATGGAACTCTCCGGCGAATACCCCCACATATTCAAGCTTGGTGATTTTAAGGGCGGAAAAATTTACCGCGTGACCTTCAAATACAAGGTGCTGGCGAACGCCGAGGGCAACAAGTACGGGTGCTTCGCATTGCTGGAGGGCGATATTGACGGGAGAACCAGGCGGCTGGGTTCGAGGAATTTCGGCAGGAACGCGGGGGAAACGGGAGAGGTCGATGTTTTCGCGCATGCGGGGCTCAACGTTTCTGAAATGACAATCACCATAGACGCCCACAGGGGCGCGAAGCTGGTTTTGGACGAATTCAGCGTCATCGGCTACGACGCGCGCGGCGGAGACTGGATGTTCGACAAAAAGGCGTTCATAGGCATGCGCGTGAACATCGGCAATCCGGATTTCGCAATCCAGCACCCCTATATATATAAGATGACAAAGGAGGAGTTTTTCCCCTTCATAGACAGGTACGGACAGTTCAAGCATGCCGACTGGCCCGGCAAAATCAAAAGCGACGCCGACTTCAAAGAGAGGCTCGCCGAAGAGAAGAAATTCATGGCCGCCAACCCGCCCATTGCGGACCGCGACGAATTCGGAGGCTTCATAAACCCCGCGCGCAAATACAAGGCCACTGGGCGCTTCCGTTTGCAGAAGGAGGAGGGTAAATGGTTTTTTGTGACGCCCAGGGGCAACCTCTTCTGGTCTTTCGGCATAGACTGTTCCGCAAGCTACCCCACAACGCCCATAACGGGGCGCGAGTTTTATTTTGAAGACGTCTCCAACAAGGACTTTACGACAGACGGCGTCTGGGGCAGCCGCGATTACAGGCGGATACACTCCGTCTACAGCTTCACAAAGCAGAATGTGGAGCTTAAGTACGGCGCCGGCATGGCCGACAAATACGCACAAATCGCCATTCCGCGCATGATTGCGTGGGGCGTGAACACCTGCGGCGCGTGGTCTCACGACAGCCTTTTGAAGGCGGAAAAAGTTCCCTTCGCGGCCTTCGTCAACTCGGGCAGGGTGGCCATGCTGAAGCCGAAGATGACGATGGAGCGCAAAGACATTCCGGATTTTTTTGACACGAAGTTCGAGGCCAACACGATGGAGAGCGTCGCCAAAAAGGCGGACTTCATACGCTCCGCGTACTGCATGGGCGTTTTTGTGGACAACGAGCTCCCCTGGCAGACCAAGGAGGCGCTGCTTGCAAAGGGCGTGCTCTCCTGCCCGGCTGCGCAGTTCGCCAAGCTCGCCTTCCGCGACCAGCTCAAAGGCAAGTACAAGACCATAGCCGCCCTCAACAAGGCGTGGAATTCCGAATACTCGAAGTGGGACGAGTTCCTTGAAGTGGACGCTTTCTTCCCCAAAACCGGCGAGGGCGAGGCGGACATGCTCGCCTTTGAGCGCAGGTACAACGAAAAATATTTCAGCGTCTGCCGCAAGGCCGTCAAGGCCGTTTCTCCGGAAGCCCTCTACCTCGGCTGCCGCTTCGCGTGGACTAACGACCTCGTCCAGCGCGCCGCCAGCGAGTATTGCGACGCCGTCAGCCACAACCTCTACCGCAAGAACGTCGCCGGCTACCGCCTGCCGGAAGGCTGCGCCGACAAGCCCATCATCGTCGGAGAATTCCACTTCGGCAACCAGGACCGCGGCATATTCGGCGGCGCGCTGCGCCCCTGCATGACTTACGCCGACAAGCTCAGCGCGCTTGACCAGTACATGCTCAGCGCAATAGAAAACCCCGTCATCGTCGGCGCCCACTGGTTCCAATGGTTTGACCAATGCACCACCGGCCGCAGCGACGGCGAAAACTACGCCGTCGGCTTCGTCGACATCGCCGACACCCCCTACTACGAAATGGCCGAAATCTCCCGCCGCCACTCCCAGTCCATGTACGAGCACCGGCTGAATTGCAAATCCGAATCGCTCGGCGTCAATACCGAAGCCACAACAACCTATTAGATTTTGTTTTGGCGAACGCTTTTGGCGAATAGTTCCGCTTGCTTCGCGCGCATGACTTCTTACGTACTACTTGTACGCTACGCACCCATGCGCGCTTCGCAATACTCACTCTTCATCCAAAATCATTGCGCCAAAACGGCGTTCGAGCCTATTCTTTATTTCAATTTTAGTCAGATGGTGCGCATAAATAGTATTTGATATTAGATTGCAAAAATATGCTTGAAATATAAAACACCGTCTGCCATATCAAATGGAAGTGTTTTTCACTGCGGCAATTTAACATCGAAACATTAAGGAAACAGCCATGATAATGAAGAAATTTTTGAACTCCCCCGAGAACATCACAAAGGAGCTTTTGGAGGGCATGTGCATGGCGTATGCCGACAAAATTTCCGTGACCGATAAAAAGATTGTCGTGCGCAAAACCCCCAAGCCGCAGGACAAGGTCGCAATCATTACGATGGGCGGCTCGGGACACGAACCGGCTTTGAGCGGTTACGTCGGCGAAGGAATGCTCGACGCTTCGGT
>JAVBSZ010000167.1:0-4091 GCA_031556415.1 Opitutales bacterium
GCTAAACTTAAATGGCGGAGAGGGGGGGATTCGAACCCCCGGTGGGCTTTTGACCCACACGCGATTTCCAATCGCGCACGTTCGGCCACTCCGTCACCTCTCCTTAAAGTTTTTAAAGCGGCTGCTTTTAAAGGTTTTGGAAGCTAGTTTTTTTTAACTGCTCGTCAACACTTTTGTTGAAGTATTTCTGCGGCTTCGCCCTCCAGGCATCCTTCGCAAAAGAAGTCTTTCGTGCGGGGAAGAGGGCGGGGCTTCCGCGTCTGTTTTAAATTGACTCGCGCCGCATTGATTTGCATAATCGAAAGCGTTTCTGAATGTTCGGGCGTTTTCCGTACGATAGGGAATATTATTACAAAAAGGGGATCTATGTGTTTGAGGATTTTAGCTTTTGCGGCTGCCGCGTCGTTCCTGCTTCTTGCCGCGTGCGGAAAACAATCCATTTCATCGGCTGCTGATTTTTACGTTTCGCCAAAGGGCGATGACGCCAATGCGGGCACGAAAGATGCGCCCTTCAGAACCCTCGCCAGGGCGCGGGACGCCGTGCGCGAAGGCAGGCTCTCCGCTCCCGCAAAAAATTACGAGGTCGAACTTGCGGACGGCACGTATTTCTTGAACGAGCCTCTGCGTTTCGATTTGTCGAACTCCGCCGCTGAAGGCTTTTCAACAACTTTCCGCGCCGCGAATATCGGCGGGGCGGTTTTGGAATCCGGCGTTGAAATTTCCGGCTGGAAGAAGTGCTCAATTTTGCCCAAGGGCGCCGCGCTTTCCGGCGGGCTCTGGGAGGCGGACGTCTCCGAGCTGCTTCTAATGAAGGCGAAATCCGCCGGCACAAAAGCCGCGCCGCAAATCAACATGCTTTTTAGAAACGGCAAAGCGCTACCGAGAGCCAAGAGTTTCAGGTTCTCCGTGAAGGACGGAGTGAAGCTTGAGAAGCTCGCGCAGATGAGCAAGGTTAGCGCCTCTCCTCCCCCGCGCTACGACCAGAGAAAAGTTGTCATCCCGCCGGAATTCGACTGCGACTTCGATGCCCTTGAAGGCGCTCAGGTCTGGCTGATTCCCTCCGGCCCCTGGGTGCTGAATATCATGCCGGTAAAAAGCGCTGACGCGGAAAGCAGGACGCTTTCAACGTCGCTGCCCTGCGCTTACGAGCCCGTCGCCCACAGCCGCAATTTTGCAAACGCGTGGCTTGTCAACTACGCGCCCGCGCTTAAAAATGACGGCGACTGGATATTCAGCGAAAAGGAGAAAAAGATTTACATGGTTTCAGAAGGAGAACCTCGCGGCGTTTCCGTTCCCGTGCTCACGCGCTTGGTTGAAATTTCAGGAAAGCTGGGCGGGCCTTCGGAAGAGGACGTCCCCGTAAACGGCATCCGTTTCAAGGGCGTCAAGTTCGCGC
The DNA here is from genome assembly GCA_031556415.1 of Opitutales bacterium. Classification (GTDB taxonomy): domain Bacteria; phylum Verrucomicrobiota; class Verrucomicrobiia; order Opitutales; family Intestinicryptomonadaceae; genus CALXQW01. Next base: position 1,397 of record JAVBSZ010000167.1, read on the forward strand.
GGACGGATTACTCCGGTTATGACCAGTCCCCAAACTACGCCGTGATGATAAGCGGGGCCAAAGCCTGTTCCTTTGAGGACTGCACGTTTGAAGCTCTCGGCGGCGGCGGCGTAAAAATGGACCTTTGCGCGCTGGAGAACGCCGTGAAAAACTGCCTTTTCTCCGATATAGGCGGCGCGGGCGCTTATATGCGCGGCTACGGTCCCGGCAAGAAAAGGCTGATGCGCGGCAACATCGTTGAAAACTGCATTTTCAGGCGCTGCGGAAGGGTCTTTATGCAGTATGGCGCGGTTTGTTCGCAGATGGGCACGGAGAATTCCGTCAGGAACTGCACAATATACGATATGCACTACAACGGCGTCTCGTTCTCAGGTTCCGCAGGCGTGAGCGCGAACGCCAAATATCCCAATGTGATATGGGATGACATCGACCCGAAATTCAGGGAAACGGGCCTGTACTATCCCGACACAATCCCGTACCTTGGCGGAGGAAACGCCGTGGAAAGCTGCGAGTTCTTACGCACGGGGGAGACGCTGGGAGATTCAAACGCGGTGTATTTTTGGAGCGGCGGCCTGGGAGACAAAATCATCGGCAACTTCGTCCACGGCCTGCGCGGCTGGTATTGCAACGCCTCTATCAGGATGGACGACAACCAGACGGGCGCGATGATATCGCATAACATAACTTATGACAACATCGGCCTCGGCGTGATTTCAAAGGGCGCCAACAGCATAGTGAACAATTTTTTTGTGGAGACGCGCATAGGCCGCTACAACTCCGCAGAGGTGATGAACGGCGCCATAGGCGTATCGATACGCGGCGGCTACCCTGCGGAGAGCGTGGTGGAGCGGAACATAATCGTGCTTGCGGCTGACGGCGAGCCAAAGCCCCTGCAACTGTATCTATATGCAAAGAAACGCTGGCCCTTTGACCCGGAGCGCGTTTCGATGGACCGCAACCTGCTCTGGACATTGGGTGCGGACCAGAGCGCGACGCGCAAAAACCTTGGGGAGTTTCAGGGGAAGCACGGATGGAACGCGCATTCGCTTGTTGCGGACCCCATGTTTAAAAATCCGTCGGCGCATGATTTTTCCTTTCCGAAGAACAGCCCCGCGACCTCTTTGGGCATAGATCAGATAGACGTTTCAAAGGCGGGGGTGCAGGGTGAAATGAGGCGGCGCGAAATGAAGCCGCGCATTGCAGCACCCAAGATAGAGGCGGTAAATTTCGAGAGGCCGGAGTTCGAGGCCGTCCATTTCCCGCACGCGGCGGGTATGCGCGTCAAGGCATCCCTTCCGAAGGGTGCGGAAGAGTTGCGCTACACTCTTAACGGTGAAACTCCTGATGAAAACTCGCCAATCCTCAAACCTGATTCCGAATTTGAAATTACGGAACCCTGCGTATTCACCGTGCGCGCCTTCTCCAAAAACGGCGAGGATTTGCTGGGCGACAGGATAATATTCAACATCCCCATACCCGGGGCCGTGCAGAAAAAATAAGACGACGGCGTGCTCTGTGCCGTCCGCCTGCAAATTCACTCTTTGCCGTATTTGATTTTTAGAGAATCGATGCTTTTTAGCGCGGCGTGGAATTCGTCTGGGCGGTCCGTCTCCACGCAGTCGGGCTTTGACATTATAGCGTCATAGTAGGCTTTCTCGCGCTCCTCCGGCGTCGGCAGTTTGTCCGCCGTGGGCGCCAGCGATATGAAGCAGCGCACGCCCTTTGAACGGAGAAAGGCGCAGACTTCCGCGTTGCCTGCGTCAATCTTCTGCCCTACGTACGCGATGACGTTCTCCCACGGCACGCCGCTTTTTTTGAAATCTTCCAGCTGCTTTTGGTTTTTGATTCTGGCGGCGAAGAAGGTTTGCGGATTTTTTTCGAAAAGATCCTTCGCCTGCGCTCCCGTGTGCGTCGTGTAAATCACGTTCTGCGCGCCGAGCTTTTGGGAGAGCGCAAGCTTCATCGCGTCAGGCACGCCTTTTCTGTCGAGGTTCAAAACGGTTTTGCCCCTGCTCCAAATTATCGCCTCTTCAAGGGTGGGTATGCGGCAGTCGGTGATGTTTCCGAACCTGTCCTTGAGCCTGAAGCGGCGCAGCTCCTCAAGCGTGTAGTCGGCCACTTTGCCGGTTCCGTCCGTGGTGCGCTCAAGCGTGAGGTCGTGCATGAGGACGATGTGCCCGTCCTTCGTGAGAGCGGGGTCTATTTCAAAAAAAAGCGGGCCGCTTTCAAGCGCGCGCCCGAACCCTTCAAGGCTATTCTCCGGAAAGCCTTCCTCTATCACCCCGCGGTGCGCGCTCACAAGCATGCCGCCGTCTCCGCGGTATTTGAAATGGTTTTGCAGGTCTGAAAAACTCCTGATGTCCGTCGCGTTTTTCTGGGCGGGCGATGATGGGGAGCAGGCGCACATCGCAAGGGATGCGATTGCCGCAATGCAGAATAGCGGTTTGGAAATTACGTATGCCGGATTCATTCCTTCATTCTGGCGGATGATGGGCGAAAATCAATCCGCAATATTTTGCGATGGATTGCTGGAGAGCGTCTATTTTCAAAACTTATTTTTTGAAATTATTTTCCGATGCCTGTCTTCATTTAAGAGGAATGAAAAATTCCCGCATATGATGGTTTAAATAACAAACATCGTTTTAGTTGTTTTTATAAGTACTTAATAATCATCTATAAAAAAATGGAAAAATCT
>JAVBSZ010000217.1:0-4866 GCA_031556415.1 Opitutales bacterium
AGGGATCCCCCGTCATACTGAGTTCGGCCACGCTAGCCACGCAGAGCGGAAACCTTGACGAATTCGCCTCGTCCGTGGGCGCGGACGGCACGGAGGCGCGCATCTGCGCCTCGCCGTTCGACTATAAGAGGAACATGCGCGTCATAATTTCCGCCGACACGCCGGAGCCCAACAGGGAGTCAAAAAAACTGGAGTGCGACTTCCTTTCGGCGAGCATAGAAACCCTCGTCTGCGAAATTTCCGGCGGCGCGCTCGTCCTGTTCACAGGCTACTTTGAGCTGCGCCAGACGGCCGCGCTTCTACGGGAGTCCCCGCGCCTGAAACACAGGAAAATTTTCATGCAGGGCGAGCTTTCAAGAAACGAGATGCTCAAGGCCTTCGAGGCGGCCCAAGACGCAATCCTGCTTGGCACGGACTCCTTCTGGACGGGCGTTGACATCCCGGGAGACTCGCTGAGGCAGGTCATAATCACGCGCCTGCCCTTCGACAACCCGCAGCACCCGCTCCTCGCCGCGCGCATAGACAAATGCCTTGCGGAGGGCGAAAACCCTTTCGCAAAAATCACCATACCCACGGCCATAATAAAATTCCGCCAGGGCGTGGGCCGCCTCATACGCAGCAAGACAGACAGGGGCGTCGTCTCAATTCTGGACTCGCGCATACTCTCAAAGGCCTACGGAAAAAAATTCATCGCCGCCCTGCCCAACCCCGATTTTGAGCGCTTTGACGCGCGCAGCATAGCGAAGGTCGCGCGCGGAGCGCACGAGGCCCTGCTTGATTAGGCCAAATACGGTTTAGAACTAGATTCTGGGAGTATATTTTTTTCATTCAAAAAAATATTGTAACATTTTGAGCCTTCAACCGTTTAACAAGTAAGGGCAATTCAGAAGAAAGCGGATGGGAGCCGTTTCTGCGGCGGGCATGTATTCTTGACAAGCGGTCTGCGCTCCGCTTAAATATATCATAGCAATAGGAGAAAAAGAAAGAATCCGACATGAAGTATATAATTCTGATACTTTTGATACTCGCGGGAGTCGGCGGGTATTTTTATTATGAAAAAATTTCAAAGCCGAATGAATCGGAAATCAAGGCGGAGATAGCGGTTCTGGAGGCGCAGATCGGCGCGGAGGAAGACACGTCGGCTTCCGCGGCGGACACCCTGAAGCGCCGCGTGAAACTTGAAGCCAAAACACTCTTCCCAGACGGCTCCGAAGCGATACTTGAAAGATGGGTGAACGCCCAGCTGGACTTCAAGCAGAAGATAGACGCCATGCAGAAGCCCGAAAGCATCTCCGCAGAGGATTTCAAAAAGCTCAAGGCGCGCGCGGAGCAGGCCAAGCCCTACCAGTACCAGTCTCAGCACGCCATCCTGCGCGACGAACTCTCAGCCATAGCCGACATGGAGAGGATTTCAACGGCCTCGGGCGTCGACACGCAGGACTTCCGCCTCAAGCGCAAGGAAGTTGAAAAGCGCTTTCCGGAAAGCTACAAGAGCCAGAAAACCTACATGGCCGCGTACGTGGAAGCCATGTTCAAAATGAACTCCTTCAGGGCCACCCTCGGAGACTCCGAATTTGAACGCCTCAAGAACGAGTCCTTCCAGGCCCACCAGAACAGCCCCATGGAGGCGATGGCGGCCTTCGTGGAGCAGGCCGCAGCCAAGAGCAAGATAGATTCGGAGTTTTCTTCGGACATGTACAGGGCGCGCGTGGAGCTTGTAAGGCAGGAGTTCCCGAACGACTACGCGAAACAGTACAACACCCTGAAATCGGGCACGAGCGTATCGGCCTCGAAGGGCGCGCTCAGCTTGCACGACCTTAAAAACGCGGCGGGTCAGCCCATCTCTACGGACAGCATCTTTGTGATGCGCTCCCTTTCCGGAGGGGCCCCAGCGGTGCTCACGGCGGTCGGCGGCCGGAAAGTTTTTCTTGCGGACTTCTTCCGCTTCCAGGAAGGACAGACGCTGATGCTGGACAACGGCAAGGAAAACGTCAAGTGCTCAAGGGTGGTCTATTCCAGGGAGTACCCGGTAATCTGCCTCATGCCCGACGCCGAGCCGCAGACGCAGACGGCGGCCTTCCTCACGCAGGACGTGCAGAAAATCAACGGGCTTCCGGCGATGGCGGTGGGCCCCAACGCGATGGGCGTGCTGAATATAGACGCTGTGATACCGACGGTGTCGGCGCAGGCCCTCATAACGTTGGACATCCCGCTGAGAACCTTCCCCAACGGCTGCGCGCTCATAGACAAGAATTCGGGGCTCTTCATTTCCATCTCCGTAAAGTATCCGCGCGCGCCGTGGCTCCCCGCAAAGGGCAAAGTCCGGGAGAACGACCTCATCACAAGGACGGACAAGGTTCCCTCCTCGTTCACGGTGCTTGTCAGCGGCATCAGGGAGGCAGAAAGGAAATTCCGCGAGCGCCAGGGCGCTGGCATCACTGTCTTCGCAAAGCCAAGCGAACTCGCCTCATGGGGCCCGTGGGACCAGAAAAAATACGAGATCCAGTCCGCCCTGGTGGAGAAGCTGTACATAGAAAACTGCGACTTCCTTGAATATTTCTGCGAGAGAAAATTCAACTACGCGCGCGACACCAAATCCCTGCGCTGGCTTTACGACAAGCACGCAAGGGCCTTCAACCCCATCAGCGGCTTCCAGAAGAACAGCAAAACCGCGCTTGAACCCTACATAAAAGACCTTGAAACGCTGATGCAGAAGGATATCGCAAACCTTTCAATAAAGGACCTCAACCCCCTTCTGCACGCCGAAGCGGAACACCAGGTGAGCCTGAGAAAAATGATGCTCGATTACGTGGCGGAGCTTAAGAACAGCCAGAAGCGCATGGCTTTGGCGCCCGAACCAGACTGATTTTCCAAACTTATACGTTTGAAATGCGGCGTGTCCAATATTGAACACGCCGCATGTTTTTTGTAAAAAATCGGAAAGATGTGTTGACGGGCACATAATATTTCTTAATTTTTACGCTATTAGAACAAGCGTATTCCTATGAACACAAAGAACAAAACCCTTCTTTCAGCTGCCGCCTTTTCGCTTATTTTTGCGGGCGCGGCAAACGCAACACTTCTCACCGAAACCGATATCGATTACTGGAAGGTGGCAACCACCCAGGCAAGCGTGCTTGCCGACAACTTCTGGAGCAGTTCCGGCACGGAAACCGTTCCAGCCACCCTCACGGCAGAACAACTGGCAAACAGCGTGATAAGCTCCCTAGTAACAGGAACTACCCCCTGCAAGCTTCCCGCCACCGGAGACTACACAATCAAGGGGATATACCTTAAAGACTCCTTTGTGTACTCCATGTATAACGATATTGCCAACACCACGCTCACCTTGGCGGACGGTATTACCGTGAAAAATGGAACAGTTGCAAATATGCTTACAATACGCCGCAAGAACGCGGCCAACAATTTCACAATCAACGTAGGAGACATCAACATAATAGACTCCAGCGGCACTGTTGCCAGATTCGGCACAAACGGCACAAGCAATAACGGCGAATGGATTAACGCCCTCAACCTCAGAGGAGACGTGAATATGAGAGGCGTTTCCTCCTCAAGCATAGCCGCCCTTGATATTTACACGGCGAATTTCACGATGTCTACCGGCAAATCCATCAGCCTCAACAACGCGCAAATATCCTTCAAAAAAGCCGCAAACATAGGAGCGCAGACTGCCGACTTCAAAACCCCAGACGTGGATTTGTCCGGCGTCACCATAAACCTCTCCGGTTCCTCCATGATACAATACGGGATGGGCTATACAAACCTTTCCACAGGCAAGGTGGACTTCGGCAACGTCAACCTCACTTCCGCAGACGTCAGCTCCGAACTCGTGGTCTATACGACTGTGAGCAGCGATGACCCGACGACGGTCGGCAACATAACCTCCACCGAGGACGGCGTAGCGGGCTCCTTCTTCGCTCTGCGCTTCAACTTCGCGGCCATAAGCGTGGGAGACGTCAACCTTTCGGTAGAAAAATTCAATTTCTTCGGCACCGGAAGCATGAACAGTTACGCCAACAACTACACCGCCGGAGACGCTCACTTCAATATCGGGTCTGTCGGCTACGTCTACATAAACAGCGCGCTTGAAAACAACGGCTCACTCGTGCTTGGCGGCTCCGGCATGACCAACCTCAACACGGGAAACAAAAACTACTACGTTGAAGGGCTTTCGGGCACGGGCTCTAGGATAACCACAAGCTACAATTCCGCAACTGGCGACATCGGCAACACGGGAACGGCCACCCTCATCCTGCGCGGCACGGACACGGGCTACTCCACCGACAACGCTCTTATTGACATGGCTGCGGACGCAAACACGAGTGCCATGGGCAAGACGGGTGCGCTCGCGCTCACGGTGAACCTCGGCGTAAACACCACGCAGTATATCCGCACTTCCAGCTATTACCGCGGAGACACCACCGTCAATTCCGGACGCCTCTATCTGAATGCGGACGGCTCAACGCGCGCCACTGCCGGAGACTGGGGTGTTGGCTCCGTCATCCTCAACGGCGGCTCCCTTGGCGCAATCAGCGAAAATAACGACTACGGCACCATCATAGCAAACGACATCACCTTTGCGGGCGGCATGCTAATGTTCGACATTTCCGACGCGGGCCATGACTTCATCAAGCTGCTTTCGAGCACTCCCCTTACGGCGGCAAGCAGCGACCTTGTCTCCTTTGAGTTCTCGATTTTCGACATCACGCAGGGAGAGATGTACAAGATTTTGGAATGGGATTCTTCCGTGGACATGTCGGCGTTTGACCCGGACAACTTCACGGCCACGATAATAGGCGCGGATGATCTGGAAGCCGCCTTCTCCTTCGCCGCCGACGGCACGGG
>JAVBSZ010000151.1:0-4774 GCA_031556415.1 Opitutales bacterium
TCCGTGCCCGAAAAGCCCCGCGGAGAGCCTCCCGCGAGCACTTCTGAAATTACGGGGTTGGGCACGGCGTTGCTGTCGAGCGCGGAGATGTAGTTGCCTATGTAGGGCGTTGCGTCCTTCCTGAGCACGGTGCTTGCAACGCGCAGCATGTCGCCCTCGGGGTTCAGGCGCGAGAACACGCTGATTTCCACGTTGTCAACGCCCTTGGCCGTTTCAAGAAGCTTCTGGACGGGCCCGTTTTTCTGGTTGTAGTTGCCGTACACGTCTAGCGCGGGCGTCAGCACGACGGGGCCGAACGATAGCTTGGGGAACGTCGCATGGGTCACGTTCCTCTCGTCGTTCTGGTCCTTGATTTCCGTTGTGAAAAATTCGTCGCTCATGGCGGCGGAGCCCATTTCGGCAAGCCCCGTGCGGACCACCTCGTACGCGGCGGCCGCCGTTTTCTGCTTTGAGATGTCCACCATTTCGCAGAGCACGCGCACGTCGGAAACCACCTGCTTTGCGGTTTCGGAGGCGGTGTTTTCAAACTCCCTTTCCACTCCCTGCACGGTGTCGTGCTGCATGATGAGGATGAGCACCGCCATAAAAAGAATGGGCACAACCGCCACGAACACGCCGAAAAGCAGCAGGGCCTTTCTGAGTGAAATCTTCATTTTTCGCCCCCCTTGAACATGGAGATTTCATCCTTGAGGGAGGAGCTTGCCAAGGCGATGGAATCCGTGGAGCGCTTGAACTGCGCTATGCGCTCCATCGTGGAAAGCGAGGAGGAGCCTATTTCGCCCATCGTAAGGTTTATCAGCTGCGCGCTTTCCGCGTTGTTGTCTATCTGCTTTGCGAGGTTTTCAAACTGCGGGGCGAGTTCCGAAATTTCATCCACGACCTTTTCAAGGGAGCCCGTTGCGCCCAGGATGCTCAGGGCGCCCTCGCGCATCCTCACGTTGAAACGGTCCATCTCCATGACGCCGGAATTCACGGAGCTTTGCATCTCGCGCACCATGCGGTCAACGTCGCTTGCGGCGGCGGCGGTTTTGTCCGCAAGCTTCCTGACCTCGCGCGCCACGACGGAAAAGCCGAGGCCGACTTCGCCCGCCTTTTCGGCCTCCACGGAGGCGTTGAGGCTCAAAAGGTTGGTCTGTTCGCTGAGGGAGGAAATGGAAATGACAAGCGTGGAAATTTTCTCCGCGTTGGCGTTTATCAGCGCGAGGGACGACGCTATTTCGGAGGCCGAATTTATGAGCTCATCCGAATTGAGCTTGAGGGATTCCAGGCCGCCGGCCGTGAGGGTGGCCGTGCGCAGCGTCCTTTCCACGTCGTCTGCGGCGGTGCGCGCCTGCCTGTTGAGCTTGTGGGCGCCGTTGCTGATTATCTTCGTGGTCTCGCCCACGTCGCGCACGGAGCGCGTCTGTACGGACATGAATTTGTCAAGGTCCCTCGCGCTGGATGAAATTTTTGCGGAGGTCGCCGAGAGCTGGTCTATGCCGCTTTGCGTCTGCGCTATGAGAGACGATATGTTCTCGCTCATCCGCGTCACCAGCACGAACTGCTCGTACATCTCCTTGATGGGGGATTTTCCGCCCACCTTCCAGTGCAGCCTGATTTTTTCCTTCGCCGCCCTGATGTTGCCCACGGTGAGAGATTCGGCTATGCTCTTTAGGGACTTGAAGCCGGAGTCTATCCTGCTTGCCACGTACCAGACGAAGAAGGCCGTCAGAAGAACCACGAAGGCCGCGCCGTAGGCAAGGTTGTTGAAAATCGAATTGGCCTGCTCTTTGACTATGGAAGAGCCCCGCGCAAAGTCGTCCGTGAAGGAGGTTGCTCCAATCACCCAGTTCCACGGCTTGAAGTAGGCGTAGCAGGTGATGCGCTTCTGACTGTTCCGGTCTGACGGGCCGCGCATCTCATATATGCTTATGCCCACCTCGCCGTCGGCAAGGCGCCTTGAATTGTCGACTATCTCCTGGAAATTTTTCCTGCGGTTGCTGTTGTCATCAAGCTGCACGACCTCGCCGTTGCGCTTGCCGTCCTTGGAAACCCTGAAGACGGACCTGTCCTTGTCCTCCGTTTCAAGCGCCCATACCGCGCCGTTTTCCCCGATGCGCACGCCCTCCATGTAGGCGCAAAGCTCGTTGACAACGTTCTGGCGCACGCCGAGGAATATTGCGCCTATGACGTTCTGTTCGGCGTCAAAAATCGGCTCTATGCTCACTATCATGGAAATGCCGGCGGCGTTGAATATGCCCCTGTAAATTTTGCCCTGCAGGATGTCCTTAATCTGCTCCACGTCGGAACCCGACGCGTGCCTGGCGGGGATGTAGGAATGAAGGAAGGGCTTGCCCGCGTCGTCGCTCAGGGTGGAGGCGGCAAAGAGCATGTCTCCGTCCTCGTTCATGCGCGAAAGTATGGCGTATTCAGTGCGGGTGGCCTTTTTCAGCTCCGCGAGGCCGGCGTTGAACGCGGCGGAGGCCTCGGAGCCGTCAAGGGGCGTCTTGCCGAAGGCCAGCGCGCGCTGCTTGGTAAGCGCCGCCGCGCCCGCGACGAGGAGGTTTGAGGTTTCCGCCTCGAAAGTCTCCGCGTTCAGGCTCGGCATGCCGTACTTTTCAAGGAAGAGGTAAATTTTTGAGCGCTTGCGCCTGAGGGAGTCGTCCCTGCTTTTCTGGATGAGGGAGCACATGCCTATCATGTCCTGGGCTATGCGCTTGGTGTTGCTGATGGCCACTTCCTCAAACTGCTGGTCGGCGGTTTTGATTATGCCGAAGTGCATGTACGAAATGAGCAGCGCCATTATGGCCACGGGCAGCACCGCGACACCCACGCTGAAGGTTATCAGCGTGCTCTTTATAGACGTTCTCATTGCCATTGAGATAAAAGGCCTTATCCCGCCTTCTTCAAGCTTTTTTGTGGCGCAGACTTGCGCCGCGCGTCCGGGGCCGCCCGCGCCGCGTTTGTTTTTTGGGGCGCATCAGAATATGGTTGAACGGGCTTGATAAATTTCCAAGATCGTTTTTTTTAGCACAATAATGTTGGAGAATCTTACAGAAAAACTTTCCAAGGCGCTGCGCAACCTGCGCGGCGTGGGCAGGCTCACGGAAGAGAACATGACCGAGGCGCTCGCCGAAGTGCGTCAGGCGCTTCTGGGCGCGGACGTCCACTTCAAGGTCGCAAAAGATTTTATCGAGAAGGTGAAGCAGCAGAGCGTGGGGCAGGACGTTTTGAAAAGCGTCACGCCCGGCCAGCAGCTCGTGAAGATAATCCACGACCAGCTTGTGGAGCTGCTCGGCGAGGGTTCCACGGAGCTTTCGCCAGTCAAGCCGCTCAAGATAATGATGGTGGGCCTGCACGGCTCCGGCAAGACGACGACGAGCGCGAAGCTCGCAAAGCTCCTCTCCAAAAAGGGCTACGTCCCCGCGCTTCTGGCGTGTGACGTTTACAGGCCCGCGGCCATAGACCAGCTTGAGGCGCTCGGCTCACAGATAGGCGTGAAAGTCTATGCGGATAGAAACGAGAAGAACGTCGTATCCCTCGGCGCGGCGCTGGAAAAGCGCGCGCTTGCAGACGGCTGCAACGCGATAATTTTTGACACCGCGGGTAGGCTTCAGATTGACGAGGCGCTGATTGCGGAAATTTCCGACCTGCGCAAAAAGACGAACCCCGCCGAAGTGCTTCTGGTGGCCGACGCCGCGCTGGGGCAGGAGGCCGTGAACGTGGCAAAGCGCTTCAACGAGGCTGTGAACATCACGGGGGTTGTGATGACGAAGCTCGACGGCGACGCGCGCGGCGGCGCGGCGCTTTCTATCAAGACCATTTCCGGCGTGGCCATAAAGTTCGCGGGCGTGGGCGAAAAGCTTGACGACATCGAAGTTTTCCACCCCGACAGGATGGCGCAGAGAATCCTCGGCATGGGCGACGTCGTCAGCCTTGTTGAGAAGGCGCAGGAAAATTTGGACATGGCCGAGGCCGAGCGCATGGCTGAAAAGCTGCGCTCCTCGGAGTTCGACTTTGAAGACTTCCTCTCGCAGATGCGGCAGATGAAGAAGATGGGCTCCATGGGCTCAATCGTGAAAATGATACCCGGCCTCAGCGGCTTCAATGTCGGCGAAAAGGAGGAGAAAAAGCTCGCGCACACGGAGGCGCTCATCCTTTCCATGACGGTCAAGGAGCGCCGCAACCCGTCGCTGCTCAACGCGCGCCGAAGGATGCGCATAGCGCAGGGCGCGGGCCTCCAGGTTCGCGACTTGAACGCTCTGCTCAAGCAGTTCGAGGGCATGCGCAAGCTCACAAAAATGATGAAGGGCCCCAAGGGCATGAAGCGCATGGGGCAGATGATGGAGCAGATGAAAAATTTCAACAAAATGTGATTTGCAAACTATGAAACCTACACTCAAAACAATACTGGCCTCATCGCTTTTCTGCGCCCTTTTCAGCGCCTGCACCACGGACGTCGAACGCATCACGGCAATCGTTCGCATAGAGAGCGTTCCCGCGGGAGCGCCCATCGTCATAAACGGGATGAACGTGGGCAAGGCCCCGCTCTCCGCGGAGTTCGAAGCCAACGAGGCCAACTGCTTTGTGAGGATGACCACCATCACCGCAATCCCGCAGGAAGCCTCCTTCCACACGCAGGTCGTATCCTTCCCCGCCTACAACCCGAAAGACCCAAAGAAGAGCGAGATACCCGACAAAATCGTATTCAACATGCTCAAGAACCCCGCTTTGGCGAACGCTTCGGGCGAATAACTCCGTTTGCGTAGGGCGCCCGCCGGCTTACGTTCAATTT
>JAVBSZ010000088.1:0-3936 GCA_031556415.1 Opitutales bacterium
GCCGTGAGCATGGACGAAGTTACGGGCAAAAAATCCAGAGGCTGACGCATGTTGGAAATACTTTGAATCTGAAAAACGCTTCCAAAACCGGAAGCGTTTTTTTTGCTTTTGTGCGCAAGAAAATATTTACTCAAGAAAATCGGGTTAAATTTGGAATTTCTCCTGTTTTTCGCAAGTTTTGGGAAGTGTGCCTGCGCCAGCAAGCGCCCAAAAGGCGGGACATTTGCCACCGCAAATGCCAGTGCGAGAATTCCGAGCCGGGAGCGTACTGATCAGTACATGGCCCGTGTGGATTTTTTGAAGCAACGAGGCCGAGCGCGAAAAACATTCGCCAAAAAACGTTTTTATTTCACAAACGCGCCGGAGTCTCCGTCGGAAAATCTGATTTTAATTTCCTGGCCGGCCTGCAATGATGAGGCGCTTGAAACGGATTCGCCCTTGGCGTCGTACACGGCGGCGTAGCCGCGCCTGAGAGTGGATTCAAAGCTCAGGTTCTCAAGCTTCTGCGCGCAGTGAGTAAGCCTTTGCGCGGCCATTTCCACGCGCGCCTTCACGCCCGCGCCCTTGAAGCGCGCGATGGCGTGCCCGTAATCCGCAAGCTTTCCGCGCATGCCGATTTTCTTCTCGGCCTCCAGCCGCGCCGAAAGTTCGTCGAGCCTGATGGAAAGGTTTTCAACGCGCGAGCGCGGCGAATTCGCCTTCAGGTTTTGCGCGCAGAGCGCGAGGGAATTTTCACACCGCTCAAGGCGGCCTTCAACTTCGGAGACGATGGATTCCCAAACGCCGGAGAGGGAGTCAAGCAAGTCAAGGTAGTTGCTGCTCACAAGCTCCGCAGCCGCGCTCGGCGTTTCGGCGCGCAAATCGGCGGCGAAGTCCGAAAGAGAAAAGTCAACCTCGTGCCCCACCGCGGAAATAGTGGGAAGCGCGCATGACGCCACCGCGCGGGCTACGATTTCCTCATTGAAGCACCACAGGTCTTCCAGGCTTCCGCCCCCGCGCATTAGTATGAGCAGGTCAAAGCCTCCCATCATCTGCGCCTTTTCAATCTGCGAAACTATTTCAGCGGCGGCTGCCTCGCCCTGCACCTTGCTCGGAAAAATCACGACCTCGCCGCGCCAGCCCCTGCGCCTGAGTATGCTCACAAAGTCGCGTATCGCCGCGCCCGAGGGCGAGGTGATTACCGCCAGCCTGCGCGGGAAAAGCGGGATGTCCCTCTTTTTGTCCGCATCGAAAATCCCCTCTTCTGAAAGCTTTTTTTTGAGCGCCTCAAAACGTTCCGCAAGCTCGCCCGCGCCGTCTTCAAGGACGGCCTTGACCACAATCTGGTAATTGCCGCGCGCCTCGTACACGCCTATTTCTCCGTAGACGAGAAGCCGCGCCCCGTCCTTCAGGCGCGCCTCGGCCCCGCGCGCAAAGCCCTTGAACATCACGGCGGAAATGGACGCGCCCTCGTCCTTGAGCGTGAAATAAACATGCCCGCTCGGGTAGCGCTTGCAGTTTGAAACCTCGCCGCGCAGCCAGAGCTCCGGAACCCGCGTTTTGACAAGCCTCTTGAAGCGCGCGGAAAATTCCGTCACGCTTAAAATTTCGTCTCCGCGCTTTAAAAAGGAGTCCATGTCAAAAAAGCTCCGGATGCGCCTCGAGCACGCCGCGCAGCTTCACGATGTTTTCGGGGATGGAGCAGCCTGGAGAAAAGTCGCTCACAAATTTCACCGCGCGCATATTCACGCCGTGCAGTTTGGCGGCGGCGCAAAGGCCGCAGGCTTCCATGTCCACCAAGTCCGCCTTTTTTGCGAGCTCGTCGCGCGCGGCCTGTGTTGTGACGGGCACGTAAGACGTGGCCAAAACCGCCTTTTTAAAAGCGAAGGGGGTTTCAAGCGCGAAGGAGTCCCCAAAATATTTGTCCGTGGAAAAGTTCTTTTCTATCTGGAAAATTTCGCCGAGCTTCATGCCGCCTTTCAGCGCGCCCGCCGCGCCAACGTTGAGCGCTTCGGCAAAACCGAAATTCTTTTTCACATGCCAAAAGCAGTTGGCGGCGTTAAGCTGGCCAATGCCGCTTATGGCCAGGATGTTTCCCGCGGCGTTCCTGTAAATTTCAAACGGCGACGACGAAACCCTTTCATATCCGAAGGCCGGTATGACGCCAAGCGCCTCTATAGGGTACGCAAAGAATATCGCCCGCGCGTGCGCCATGTCAGATGCTTTCCTCAATGTGCTCAAGGAGCTTGGGGGCTATTGCGGACATGTCGAAGGAATAGTCGTTCACGAAAGAGTAGATATGCTTTTTGAGGACGTCGCACTCCAGATACTGCGCATAGCGGGCGACTGTGGGCAGAGTCTTTCCCTCGTTGTCGAACGCGAAGCGCAGGGACTTTCTTATCATCCCCTCAATCTCCGCCTTCCTGTGCTCAAGGTCCTTCCTTATGCAGATGCAGCCGAGCGGGACGGGCAGAGACGTCTTCCAAGTCCAATACTCGCCCAGGTCGCTGACGAGCTCAAGGCCCGTGGGTTCGTACACGAAGCGGCCCTCGTGGATGAGCACGCCGTAGTCGGCCTCGCCCTTCTTGATTGCGTCCAGAATCTTTCTGAAATTCACGGAGCGCAGCTGCGTCTTTTTGCCCTGAAGGAAAAATCGCAGCAGCATGGTGGCGGTAGTCCTCAGGCCCGGTATGAGGATTTTTGGCGGGTTGCCGGAATTCATCCTGTTGAAGAATTCCCCCTTGTTCCTGCCTATGAGAACGGGCCCCGTGCCTATGCCGAGCGCCGCGCCGGCGTCCAGCAGAACGTATTTGTCGCGGTTTCTGAAGTACGCGGGGAAGGAGAGCTTGGTGATTGCGTATTTGCCCTTGGCGGCGGCGCGGTTGAGCTCCTCTATGTCCGCAAATGAAAATTTGAAGGGCGACGCCTCCGCGCGCTCGTCGTCATGGTCCTCCATCCAATAGTAGTATGAGAAGACGTCGTTGGGGCACGGTGTGATTGCAAAATCCGTTTTCATATTTCCTTGTAAAAGTTGTCCCTTTCAAAGGGCGCGAAGCCCGCGGAGGATATAGTCTCGCGCATCATGGAGGCCGTAGTCCTGTTGTCAATGCCCGCCGCGCGCACGACCTGTTCGTCCATGAGCACGCCGCCGACGTCGTTTGCGCCCATGCAAAGCGCCATTTGGGCGACCTTCAAACCCTCCGTGAGCCAGCCGCTCTGCACGTTGGAGATGTTGTCCAAAAATATCCTTGATAGCGCGAGAGTCTTTAAAAACTCCGCGCTGCCGACGCGCTTGAAGTGGCTCAGGCGCGTATTTTCCGGCGCAAGGGGCCAGGCTATAAAGGCGTCAAAGACTCCAGTCTCATCCTGCACGTCGCGCACGGTCTGCAGGTGCTCTATGCGCTGCGCCAGGGTCTCGCCCATGCCGAAAGTCATAGTCGCGCTTGAGCGCATGCCGTGCTCAGCAAGCGCGCGCATCACGCCCTTCCATTCAGACACGGTGCACTTGTTCGTGCAGTACTTTTCGCGGATTTCGTCAACGAGAAGGTCCGCCGCGCCCGGCATGGAATCCGCACCCGCGTCTTTCAGACGGAACACGGCCTCGCGCACATCAACGCCCGCTCCGCGCGCAAAATGCACGGCCTCTGAAGGTGAAAAAACGTGCAGCGCCACGTCCGGAAATTCCGCTTTTATTTTTGAAAGAAGCCCGCAGGCCCATTCAAGCGTGAAGTCCGGATGCAGGCCGCCCTGCAGCATTATCTGGCGCGCGCCGTTTGCCGCACCCGCGCGCACGGTGCCTAAAATTTCACCGTCCGTGAGCCTGAAGGCGGGAACCCTGCCCGCCTGCGCGTGGTAGGCGCAGAACATGCAGCGCGCGTTGCAGATGTTGGAATAGTTCACCATGCGGTTGACTATGTAGCCCGCGCGCTCCGCTACACCCAGCGCCGCCTTGCGCCC
>JAVBSZ010000114.1:0-15098 GCA_031556415.1 Opitutales bacterium
CTTGCGCCCGCGGGCAAGCTTTGCCAGTTCAAAGAAGCCGCCCCCGTAGATTTTTTCGGCGTCGGCCGCGCTTATGCGCCCGCCGCCTTTCACTTTGTTAAAAAGCTCCATATTTTTTTGCAATCCCGAGGCACTTCGCAAAGTCCGCGTCAGTAAGCCTGTAGATGAGGGAATCGTAATAGTCCGAAACCGCCTTGATATCCATCTCCCCGTTCGGAAAGCTTGCGGCGGAGGAGGCGCAATATGCGTTCCTGTTTTCTTCAAAAATCTTCAAAGACTCCGCAAAAGCTTCGGAGAGCGGCGCTTTGAGTTCGTCAAAATATTCGTTCTTAATAACCGCAACCGAATAGAGAAGCGGCAGCGCGAAGTGCTCCTTCCAGAGCAGGCCGAAATCAAAAACGTGTTTGAATTTTGATTTGTCAAACGCCAGCGCGGGGTTGCCTATTAAAAACACCGCGTCCGCATCCTCGATATTTTCAGAGGCGTTTTCGTAAGGGTCGAACGAATGTCGCTCAAGGCAGTAGGCCCTGAAGGCGCTGACGGAGGATTTTGACTCTTTCGTAATGTAAATCCTTTTTCCTTTGAGCTCTTCGAGCGGAAAGTCTGAAAAGAGCAGCACGCTTTTTACTTCGCCGTCTCCCGCTATGCAGTAGTTGGGCAGGATTTTGTACGCGCCTTTAATGTCCGCGTATGCCCAGAGTGATATCATGCTCAAATCCAATTCACCCGCGGCGCAAAGCGCGTTGAGTTCGCCAGGGTTGGCCACGGTGAAGCCGCAATCAAAGCCGAAGCGCGCGCAGAAAAGCGGGACGCTGTTGATGTACGAAATTTTTCCGAACTTATGCGCCATAGTTGGAGTTGCCTTTTACGGGTTCAAATCCCGCGCTCAAAATGGCGTCTTTCAGAAACTGCTCGTCTCGCCTGCGTTCGGCCGCACCCGCCGCAACGGCGACCTCCTCCGACCAGTGCGTGCCGCCCACGTCGTCCGCGCCGAAGTGCAGGAGTATCTCCGAAACCCTCGCGTCAAAATGCGTGATGGGCACGCGGATGTGCTCAAAGTTGTCGAGCATCAGGCGCGCGAGGGCGCATATCTTCAGATCGTACACGCCGGAGGTCTTTGACGAAATTGGGCTCTTGCCCTTCCGGAACGGGAGCGGCACGAAGGCCTTGAAGCCGCCGGTCTCGTCCTGCAAATCTCTAAGCCTTATGAGGTGGTCAACCACGTTTTCCGGGCTTTCAATGTGGCCGAATAGCATAGTCGCGTTCGTGCGCAGGCCGCATTCGTGGGCGGTTCGCATGGCCGATAGCCATTCGTCAGCGCTCAGCTTGTTGGGAGAAATCTTCCTGCGTATGCCCTCGTCAAAAATTTCAGCGCCGCCGCCAGGGAGCGCGCCCACGCCCGCATCCATAAGGATTTTTAAAACCTCCTCAAGCGGCCTGCCCGAAACGCGCGACATCAGCACGCATTCGGAAACCGTGAAGGCCACGATGTTCAACTTTGAATCAGCCTCCTTGACGGCCTTGACGAAATCCGCGTAGTAAGAAAGCGGCAGCTTGGAGTACATGCCGCCTATAATGTGTATCTCCTCCGCGCCCATTGCGGAAAACGCGGCGGCCTTTTGGCGCGCCTGCGCGGGCGTGAGCACGTAGGCCTCGGCGTCGCCCTCCCTCCGGGCGAAGGAGCATATCGGGCAGAGCGCCTCGCAGGTGTTGGAATACGTGACAGCCGCGTTGACGGCGTAATGCGCCCTTCCCGCGTGCAGCGCGGTGCGGACCCTGAAGGCTTCCTCCCCCATGTCTATGGGCGACGGATCGGCAAAAAGCGCGAGCGCGTCCTTCTCCGTCAGCCGTTGAAAGCCCGTTTCCTTTAGCTTTTTAAGCATCCCGTCAAGATTGCGCGCCGCCCGCAATTTGTCAACTTTCTTGATTGGACAAAATTATATTGCGCGCGCGGGATTTTGTGGAAGTATTTCCGCCACGTGAAAATCCTGAAAAATGCGGCCGCGTACGCGGAGATGATTAAGATTGCGCACACGCTCTTTGCGCTTCCCTTCGCTTTCAGCGCGGTCTGCTTTGCGTGGGCTGCGGGCGCAACTGTCGGCGCATGGCAGGTTTTGTGGATAGTTGTCGCTTTCGCCTCGGCGCGTTCCGCGGCTATGGGCTTCAACCGTATTGCGGACGAAAAGTTTGACGCCCTCAACCCCCGCACCAAAGACAGGCCCATCTGCGCCGGGCAAATCGGCATGAAACAGGCGGCGTTTTTTGTGGTGGGTTCCTCCGCGCTCTTCGTCTTCGCCGCGTGGATGCTTAACGACCTCTGCTTCTACCTCTCCTTTCCCGCGCTGGCGTGGCTCTTCTTCTATTCATACACGAAGCGCTTCACCGCCCTAGCCCACTTCGTGCTTGGTTTTGCCATAGCGCTTTCGCCTGCGGGCGCGTGGATAGCGCTCTGCGCCAACCTGAATTGGGGCATAGTCCTGCTTTCATGTTCGGCGCTTTTCCAGATAAGCGGGTTCGACCTTCTTTACGCCATTCAGGACGAAAAGTTTGACGCGGAAAACGGCCTCTTCTCCATCCCCGCAAAGTACGGCGCAAAGGCCGCGGAAAACCTGGCGCTCCTCTCGTTTTTATTGAGCTGTCTCTGCCTCTTCGGCGTATGGAAATATTTTGACTGCGGCGCGACGTTTCTTGCGGCGGCGATAATTGCGGCACTCATCTACGCAGCGGGGGCCGCGCTCTTCAAAAAATTCGGGCTGGCAAAAATCGGCCTCGTGTTCTTTTATATGAATGTGGCGATTTCCGTGACGGTGCTCATCGGCGCGCTTGCGGAGGCTGTTTTGAAAAAATGAAAAGGATGGTTTTAGGCATAAGCGGGGCATCGGGAAGCGCGTACGCGCTCTCGCTGGCAGGGCATCTGCTCAAGGCGGGGCACGAGGTGCACTGCGTTGAGACTGCGGCGGCCAGGCTCATCATGAAGGACGAACTCGGCGCGGAAGGCATTTTGGAGGCGCTCTCCAAAGACAAAAGTATCAGCCTTGAAAACCTGAAAGTGCACGACAACGCCAACTTTTACGCGCCGCTGGCAAGCGGCTCCTTCCGCTTTGACGCCATGGCCGTCTGCCCCTGCTCAATGAAGACGCTCGGGAAACTCGCAGGCGGAATTGCGGACAACCTGCTCTGCCGCGCGGCGGAAGTGGCGCTAAAGGAACGCCGCAGGCTCGTCATCGTGCCGAGGGAGACGCCGCTCGCACTCACTCATCTGCGCAACATGGCTACACTCGTGGAAGCCGGCGCCGTCATGCTGCCAGCCTGCCCCGCCTTCTACCAGAAGAAGGCGCAGAGCGTGGAGGACATGGTGGATTTCATATCCGCGCGCGCGCTTGCGGCGATGGGCGCGGAGCATCAATTATTAGAGGAATGGGGAACGAAATGAAGACCGGCATACAAAAATTCATAGCCCGCCTTGAGGCTGAAGGCGAACTCATGCGCGTTTCAAAACGAGTGAGCGCGGAGATAGAAATTTCCAAAATCACAGACGAACAGTCAAAGCTCCCCGGCGGGGGCAAGGCGCTTCTTTTTGAAGACGTGGAAGGTTCCGCCTTCCCCGTGGCCACGAACCTCTTCGGATCGGAAAAGCGCATGGCCATGGCGCTGAATGTCGAAAGCCTCGCAAAGGCGGGAGACGGCATAGCCTCGCTCATGAAGACGCAGGCGCCGAAGTCGTTTTCGGAATTTTTCACGCTCGCAAAAAGGCTTTTCCCGCTTTTGAAAATCGCGCCGTCAAAATTCAGGGGCAAAACCGCGCCCTGCCAGGAAGTCGTGCTCACGGGCGAAGATGTCGACATCACAAAAATCCCCGTCCTCAAATGCTGGCCGAAGGACGCGGGCAGGTTCGTGACCCTTCCCCTGGTCTTCACAAAGCCCATGGACGGCGGGCCGCAGAACCTCGGCATGTACCGCCTGCAGGTTTATGACCGCAACACCACGGGCATGCACTGGCACATACATAAGGACGCCGCGCACTTTTTTAACGAGTACAAAAAGGCGAAAAAGCGCATGCCGGTTGCGGTCGCAATAGGCGCGGACCCGGAGGTTATTTACTCCGCAACCGCCCCCCTTCCGCGCGGGGTTGACGAGCTCCTGCTTGCGGGCTTCTTCAAAAAGGGCGGCGTCAAAACCGTCAAGTGCAAGACCGTTGATTTGGAAGTTCCCGCGGACGCCGAGTTCGTCCTTGAAGGCTACGTTGACCCCGACGAACTGCGCCTTGAAGGCCCCTTCGGAGACCACACGGGCTACTACTCTCTTGCCGACATGTACCCCGTTTTCCACGTCACGGCGCTGACGATGAAGAAGGCGCCCGTTTATTGCGCCACGCTCGTGGGCCCGCCGCCCATGGAAGACTGCTACATGGCGAAGGCCACGGAAAGAATATTCCTGCCCATGCTGCAGAGCGTCATGCCGGAAATTAAGGATTACTTTTTGCCGTGGGAGGGCGTCTTTCACAACGCGGCGGTCGTCTCCATCCGCAAGGAATACCCAGCGCACGCCTCAAAGCTCATCAGCGGGCTTTGGGGACAGGGGCAGATGAGCTTCTGCAAAAGCCTCATCGTCGTCGACGAGGACGTGGACCCCGCAGACCTTGCGCGCGTTGGGCGCCTGCTGGTGGAGCGCATGGATTTTGAACGCGACGTGACCGTCTCAAGCGGCGTGCTCGACGTGCTCGACCACTCCGCGCCAAAGCCCCTTTACGGAAGCAAAATCGGCATAGACCTGACCGAGGAATGCCCGGGTGAGGAACCGCGCAACTCCCTGTATTTCGGCGTTTCGGACGTTGAATCCGTCAAAAAAGACATACGTGAAAACTTGGAGGGCGTCTCGCAAATTGAGATAGGCGGCAGGTTCTGCCTCGTCTCGCTCAAGCGCGGCGGGCGCGGCGGAGCGCGCATAATAGAAAAACTCTCCGCCTTGCAGAGCCTCGCCACCTCCTGCAAATTCATAGCCATTTTTGACGACGACGTGGACGTTGCGGACGCGTCGAAGGCGCTCTGGAAAGTCTTCAACAATTGCGACCCCAAGCGCGACATCGTTAAAACAGGCAGGAACATCTTCATAGACGCGTGCAAGAAGACGGCCGCAGACGGCCACACGCGCGAATGGCCTGACGAGCTTTCGTTTGACGAATAGCCTTGAATAAAGCCTGATTTTGCCTATCAAATTTGACAAACAAACATTCCACGATGAACAACGAAGCACAGACACAAAACGCGCAGATAGAGCAGTTCATACCCGAAAGCACGCGCGCCGCGCATGAGCAGGCCGCGCAGGCCGCCTCACAGCAGGCAAAGCCGGTGATTGAAGCGGCACCCGCGCCCATCGACCAGGCCGCGGCGGACGCCGCCATGCAGACCACCCCAGCCGCCGCCCAAAGTGCGGACGCGGCTTCACAGGGCGCAAACGCGTTTCAGATAGCCTCTCCCTCGCACTCCCCCATTCCGGCTGACATGCAGCCCGCGGACGTCGGCGGAGGCTGGGCGGAAAGCACGGCGCAGTTCGTTGCGGACTTCATGAACGTCTGCTACGAATTCCTTGTTGAGTTCTGCAAGTTCGTCAAAATCCTCTTCAGCCAGGAGCATTCGTGGGAGATTTTCGGCGTAATCGTCGCTGCTCTATTCCTGATATTCTTCGCGCGGAAAATCTGGAAAAAGTTCCGCCCGGTGCGCCTTTTCAACAACAGCGCGGGAGTGGTGGAAGTGTCGAGAAAGGCGCTCAACGAGCTCGCCGAAAGCGTATGCTACGGCATGGGCGCCATGAACAAGCCCGATGTTGAAATTTACACCAGGCGCAGGCGCCTCTGCATCAGGGTTGCCCTCGCGCTCGAGGCGGGCCAGAGCCTTGCGGAGATTTCCTATAAGCTGCAGAACGCCCTGACTATCGCCTTCCGCGAGCATCTCGGCGTTGAAAAGCTCGGCAACATAGACGTAAAAATCCTCGCCTTCAAGGGGCTGGTGCACAAGCCGCTGTACAGGCAGATTGCGGCAAGCGACGTCATCCCGACCGAAAGCTCCGTAGCCCTTCGCCGCGAGCGCGCGGAGAAGATTGACGACTTTCAGGTGGAGAACCACAAAGACTAATTTGGCTTGCGAAAACGCTTTATGCGGCGCGCTCTGCTTTAAAATAGTGAATACAGATTAAGCTGTGGGAAAGTTTTCAAAAAAATTCGCAGACGCCACCCTGTACGCGATACTCGACACGGGCTACGTCGCGCGCAAAAGCATGTTTGCCAAATGCGAGGAACTCATTGCGGGCGGAACGCGCATAATCCAGCTGCGCGCAAAAAATGAAACGGCAAAGGAGCACCGCGAAATCGCGCTTGAAATACTGCCGCTTTTCGCCTCAAAAGACGCGCCGCTCCTTATAATAAACGACGATATCGAGCTGGCCGCGGAACTCCCAAGGGCGGGCCTCCACATAGGCCAGGACGACATGCCGCCGAAGCGCGCAAGAATGATAATAGGAAAAGACAAACCGCTTGGCCTTTCCACGCATTCCCTCATTGAAGCTATGAGCGCGGACGCGATGGAGGATACTTTGGACTACTTCGCCGTCGGCCCCGTTTTCGCCACGCAGACAAAGCCCGGGCGACCCGCAGTCGGCCTCGAACTTGTGAGGGAAGTTGCGGCGCTCAAAACCCGCCTGCCCTGGTTTGCCATAGGCGGCGTGAACATGCGTACTTTGAAGGACGTCGCAAATGCGGGGGCGGAAAGGATAGTCGTCGTTTCAGAAATCCTCAAGGCGGAAGATTCGCGCGCGGCGGCGGCGGGTATTGAACGGGACTTTGCCGAACTGAAAAAATAGGCGCGCGCGGCGTTTTATATTGCAATGGGAAAAGCGCGCGCATAGCGTGCCTCAACTTTTCTCAAACAGGCACAATGCAATTTTAATATGGAGGAAAAAATATGAAGAGACGTGATTTTGTAAAATCGGCCGGAATACTTGGAGCGGCGGCGGTGCTGCCCAAATATTCAATGGCGCAGGTTAAGGGGTCTGATAAAATAAAATTCGCCATCATAGGCTGCGGCGGGCGCGGCATGGGCGCGGTTGACGACCTTTTCAGGGCTGACCAGAACACGCAGCTCGTCGCCATGGCGGACCTCTTTGAGGACAGGCTCGTCTCCTCCTACGACGCGCTTGAAAAACGCATGGAGAAAAACTTCCCCGGCAAGATGTCCGAGATGGTGAACGTTCCCAAAGAGCGCAGATTTTCGGGCTTTGACGCGTATAAAAAGGCGCTCGAGTGCGATGTGGACGTGGTGATACTCGCCGCCCCCGCAATATTCCGCGAACCGCACATGCGCGCGGCAATCATGGCGAAGAAGCATGTCTTCGCCGAAAAGCCCTTCGCGGTGGACATCGTGTCATTGCGCAAGATGTACGACCTTCCTGAGCTTGCCGAGAAGATAGGCGTCTCGGTAATTTCAGGCACGCAGAGGCGCTATCACACGGGCTACCTTGAAGCTTACGACCGCGTAAAGGACGGCCAAATAGGCGACATCGTAAGCATGACGGGCGCGTGGCTTTCCCCCGCATACGCGGGCATAGGCCTGCTGGAAAAGGATACCGACCCCGAAACCGTGCGCTACCAAATCCGCAATTTTTTCTGCTTCATCTGGGCCTGCGGGGACTTCTTCATTGACCAGACCATACACTGCATGGACGTCTGCCGCTGGTTCTACGGCGACGACAAGCGCCCCGCCGAAGTCATCGGCTACGGCGGCAGGAACACGGAGCTGCCCATGCGCGAATACGGCAGCCGCTACACGAATTTCACCGTTGATTACTCCTACGAAAACGGCGTGCACCTTACCGCCATGGGCCGCCAGCAGCTCAAAAGCACGCGCGCGATTTTTGAGCGCATAGTGGGCACCAAAGGCGTTCTCGAAATGAGCCTGCACCCCGAGGGCCAGCGCATAACCGGAGAAAAACCGTGGGAATTCAAGAGCGAAAAATATCCGGACTGCCTCGCGCTTGAGCACGCCTTTTTGCTGAAATCAATACGCGAAGGCAAACCCGTCAACCGCATCAAGCAGATGCTTGAAAGCAACCTCATGGCAATCACGGGCAGGCAGGCGGCGTACTCGGGCATGCGCTTCAAGTACGAGTGGACCTGGGCGAAGTCTCAGGAAAACTTCATCCCCGAAAACCTGCACGACCTGGACAGCAAGCTGCCACTCCAGCCCACGCCCAACCCCGAAAACTACAGGCTGGTTTAAAGTCAAAAAGGCCCGCCGCTTACAGTTCAAAACAAAAATTCCTAACGAATTCGTTCGGAATTTTTTTGCAAATAATGGAAATGTAATTCCGCCCATGCTCTGCTCAAAATTCAAACGAGCGGAACGGAACGGAAATGAATTTTGAAAGCACGTCCAGCTCCGCCCTCGTTATCCAGATGCCGTCATAAAGTTTGTCCGCATCCGTACGAACCTGCATTACGACTTGGTATTCATTTGTTTTCTGGTTGTACCCCGTCAGATATGAAAAAACAGCCCCCTCCCCTTTTTTGAATTTCCTCAGAGCTTTTTTGGATTCGTTTGCGTGGGAGGAAATCTCGTTCGACCATTTTGCGGCGTCGGAGAAACCCGCCCTTTTTATACTGCGCTCCGAAATTAAGTCAAAAATCTCTTTTTCACTGCCTACATCCACGCGCAATAAAAATGAAATAAGAATTCCGTCATCCAGAAATCTCCTGAAGAAATCGTCCTTCGCAGGTATGCGTTTGTATAATATTTTTTTGCCGTAAAAATATTTTTCAAAGATGGAAATAGTGCTGGTATAGTCCAGAGCGGATGCACGCTTCTTAATGTCTGCAAAATTTATGGACGGATCTATGTAAGAATAAAATGCGCGATTATAAGCGGTCATAAACATGCTTGAATCCGCTAGCATTCGCGGAAAAGGCCTTATATAAACGTCCCCGTTCTTTTCGCGCACGACGTTGTCCTTAAGGCGCGCGGCGATTTGCTCTTTGCTTTCCCCTTGCGAAGGAGAAGAACTGCCCTCATCCTGCGAATACGCAAAGGGCGACGAAAGAGACAGGCAAACTATGCTGGCGCCGATTTTAATTACATTTTTAAGAATGGAGTTTTTTTTCATTTCATAGCCTTTCCCTGCGCGTTTTGGATTTTCCCTTATTTGCCGAAACCCTCTTTGGAGTGCGCATAAAAATGCGCCCCCGCAGCGTCTGAAACAAAAATGCGGAAACGGAAACATTCCGCACAACAGCGCTTTCAAAGAGAAACCTGCGGACGTCGGCCGCCAAATTTTCGCCTTTGAGAATTATCCTAATGTGAGACATGGCATGATTTAATGCGTGAATTGCGCATTTTGTAAAGATAAAATTACGTTAATAACGCATAAATCAGTTTGATATTGCCCTGAAATGCCGAATTAAACAGTCTCAAAACGTTTTATGAAATCGGCGGATTTGAAGAAATGGCTTAAGGCGGGCGGCGTCAGCAGGGATGCGCTCGCACGCCAATGCCGCGTTTCCAAGCGCACGGTTGACGGCTGGTTCGCAAAGGACGAAATCCCCGAACCGGCTGGCGCGCTGATTGAAAAAATCATGACCGAATCCCTCCAAATGACGCTTTCAATAGCGGAGTTTAAGGAGATACTGCGGCAGATGGAGCTTATGAACATCAAAAGCATCGAGGAGTTCGTGAACCTCGCCGTCAGGGAAAAGCTCAAGCGCGGCGGGAAGAAATAAGGAGCAACGCCTTGGCCTTCATTTGGGCATTGGACAATCCGCGCTTCCAGTTTTAAGATTTTAAAGCGCGCACGGCGCGGCGTTCCATTTTTGGTTTGCGCAAAGCGCCAGGAACGGCTTTAGTTAGCGCCAAAATCATGAAAGAAAGAACCCTTATAATTTTGAAGCCGGACTGTCTTGAGAAGATGATAGTCGGAAAAGTACTCCAGTTTTTCCAGGACGCCGCGCTCGACATCGTCGCCTGCAAGATGATGAAGCTCGACGAAAAAATCCTAGCAGAGCACTACGCGCACATAGTGGGAAAGCCCTACTACCCGCCGCTTTTGGATTTCATGAGCCGCCGCAGCGTGATAGCCCTCATCCTTGAAGGCGAAGGCGCGGTGCAGCGCGTAAGGAACCTCCTCGGCCCAACCAATTCCGCCGACGCGCCCGCCGGTACCATACGCGGCAACTACGGCCTCAACAACCGCGAGAACATCGTCCACGCTTCCGACAGCGTCGAGAACGCTCAGGTTGAGATTGCCCGCTTCTTCAAGGCGGACGAAATTTTCTAAAAACGTTTCCGATTTTTCAGCCATGCCCCACCCCGCGTTTGCAAAGTTCACGAAGATAAGCGAAGAGACGCAGCGGCGCCTTCTCGAATTCGCGGCGCTGCTGCGCGAAAAAAACGAAATCGTGAACCTGATTTCGCGCAAGGACATGGAAGACGTCGAATACCGCCATGTGGCATTCTGCGCGAGCATCGCCGAATTCTTCACGCCGGACAAGGGCGCGAGGATAGCAGACGTCGGAACAGGCGGAGGCCTCCCAGGAATAGTCATGGCCATACTCTGGCCGCAGGCGCAAATAACGATGTTCGACGGCGTGGGCAGGAAAATCTCCGCCGTCCAGGACATGATAGACGCCCTCAAACTCAAGAACGCGCGCGCCCTCAACCAGCGCGTGGAGGAACAGAAACAGAACTTTGACTACGCCACCGGACGCTCCGTCTGCGCCCTGCCCCAGTTCTTCGGCTTCGTAGTAAAGCGCCTCGAAGAAGGCAAGCGAGGCAATCTCGAAAACGGAGTCATATACTTCAAGGGCGGAGACCTCGAAGAGGAATTCGCGCAAAAAAACGTCGCCCCCAAGCACTCCTTCGACATCGAAAAATTCTTCGGCGACGAACGCTTCGCGCAAAAACGCCTCCTCCACTTCCCCACCCGCGACGTCCGCATTATCTGCGGTAAATGATTAGAGAATATGCGGGGCTGCGCGCCCCACACCCGCGCCAGAGCCAGCTCTGGACTTCAGATGCTTGCGCATCTGGTGAAGATGTTTTCACGAACCTCCTGCGTTCCCGCCAGACGCTTGGTCGCGCTTCGGTTTCAGATTTTATTTTGCATTCTGCAAAATTTAAAATCTGAAAACAAACGGGTCATCAATAGGTATTACAGAATGCTTACGAGACTCCGTTCTATTTTATAAATACACGCGCCGTAGGCGCGTAAGGCATTTGACTCACCGCGCAAGCGGCATCAGAAATAAAACTTCACCTACTCCCTATTTTGGCGGTGAGAATTTGGATGCATAAGCAGGCGCAAGGATGTGAGCGGGCGGGAGTGTACATTAGTACATGACCGGTCGCGAATCGTCCGCCGCAACGAACTTAGGCGCCAAATTCACCCGCCAAAAGAGTCGCCGAGGTCTCGAGTGGAGATATTGAGGAGGATTTTGTTTATCGCCTCTTCGGCGTCATAAACGCCGTCGAAGGATTTCCTGATGCGGGAGCGCAGGGAGACCTTGTTCTCGGCGGCCTCCTTTTTGCCTATGACGAACATGTGGGGGATTTTGTCCATCTCGGCGCGGCGGACTTTGGCGCCGAGCTTTTCGGAAGAGTCGTCAACACTTGCGCGCACGCCGGCGTCTTTGAGGCGCTTGTGCAGCTGGTCCGCGTAGGGGATTACCTCTTCGCCGAGGGTGAGTATCCTCACCTGTTCGGGCGCGAGCCAGGCGGGGAAGTTTCCGCCGAAGTGCTCGATGAGGACACCCGTGAAACGCTCCAAGCTGCCGAAGGGCGCGCGGTGTATCATGACGGGGCGGTGAGATTTGTTGTCGGCGCCCGTGTAGGAAAGGTCAAAGCGTTCGGGCAGGTTGTAGTCTACCTGCACGGTGCCAAGCTGCCATTCGCGGCCGATGACGTCCTTGATGACGAAGTCTATCTTCGGGCCGTAGAACGCCGCCTCGCCGAGCTCCTCGGTGAACGGGACGCCGAGGCTCTGCGCGGCCTTGCGTATCGCGTTTTCGCTCTTCTCCCAGTTTTCGTCGCTACCGACGTACTTGTCGCTGGCGGGGTCGCGCAGGGAAATCCTCACGCGGTATTCCTTCATGCCGAGCGTCTCAAAGACGTTCTTCACCAAATCAAGACAGCCCTGGATTTCACCGTCAAGCTGTTCTGGCGTGCAGAAGATGTGGGCGTCATCCTGGGTGAAGCCGCGCACGCGCGTCATGCCGTTGAGTTCGCCGGACTGCTCCCAGCGGTACACCGCGCCGAATTCGGCGAGCTTCACGGGAAGGTCGCGGTACGAGTGCGGGTCGCTCTTAAAAATCTGCACGTGGAAGGGGCAGTTCATGGGCTTGAGCAAAAATCCGTTGGCCTCGCCGCTTTCGAGCTTTTCCTCGAACTGCGAAACCGAAAGGTTTTCGTCTATCATCTTCTGGAGGTCGTCTCGCTCCACAATCGGGACGAATTGCGACTCCTTGTAATAGGGGAAGTGCCCGCTGGTCTTGAAGAGGCCGAGCTTGCCGATGTGCGGCGTGAACACCTGCTGGTAGCCCTGCGCGCGCAGAAGTTCGAGGATGAAATCCTGAAGGCTCTGGCGCAGAAGCGCGCCCTTGGGCTTCCAAAGTATCAGCCCCTGCCCTACCTTCTCGTCGATGGTGAAAAGGCCCATCTCCTTGCCGACCTTGCGGTGGTCGCGCAGTTTGGCCTGCTCCATCTGCTCGAGATATTTTGCGAGCTCGTCCTTGCTTTCAAAGGCAGTGCCGTAGATGCGCTGGAGCTGCCTGTTATTCTCGTCGCCCCTGTGGTACGCGCCGGCAACGCTCATAAGCTTGAAGGCCTTGATGCGCTTGGTGTAATCGACGTGCGGGCCCGCGCAGAGGTCTGAAAATTCGCCGTTCTTGAAGAATGAAATGCTCTCGCCCTCCGGAACGTCTGCCAGGCGGCCCAGCTTGTAGAGCGCCTGCCCGCTTTCCTCGATGAGCTTTTTGGCTTCGTCGCGGCTCACCTCGATTTTTTCAAAGCGCTGGTTTTCGGAGATGATTTTTTTCATCTCGGCCTCTATTTTTTCGAGGTCCTCGGCGGTGAACTTGTGGTCGACGTCAAAGTCGTAATAAAAGCCGTTTTCCGTGGCGGGGCCTATGTCGAGCTTGGCGTCCGGAAAGAGGCGCAATACCGCCTGCGCCAGTACGTGCGATGCGCTGTGCCTAATCTTATGCAGTTCTTCGTTCATTTGGATTTTTTGAAATTTTTAAGCGCGCATTTATAGACCGCCGCGCGCATTTCTCAAGATATAAATTCTCCCGCGGCGGAATTTACGCGCGCGTAATATTCCAACCCCGATTTTGTCTTATCGAGCAAAGCGGCGTTTAACTTAACGGTGTTTTTTTCAAAAAGTGTTATAACGCAGGAGCCGCCGAAGCGGAAAAGCCCCTTCTGCGCGCCGCGCACGGCGGAATCTCCCACGGCGTCAAAATGCCTGATTGTGCCGACGTTCGTTGCGCCTATCTCCAGCATGGCGCAGAGGCCGCCCTTTTCGCATTCCAGCATCGTGAGCACGCGCTCGTTTTCCAAAAGGTAGCCGAGCCGCCTTGAGAGCGCGATGGGGCTGACCGTGTACAGGCTGCCCTTCACGCGTTTGCGCGCGCAGACATGGCCGCTTACGGGGTAGTGGAAGCGGTGGTAGTCCAAGGGGCTCAGGCGCGATATTATCATGCTGCCGCCCGCAAAGCGCTTGGCCAAATCAGCGCTGTTTAAGAGCTTTTCGAGGTTGAATTTGCGCCCCTTGGCGTAGAAAAAACCCTCTTCCGAGACGTTTTCAAAGCCCAGGTGCCGCGCGTCGGCGGGAAATAGGATGGTGCTTTCTCCCCCGCAGACGGGCCGCGCCTGCGCTTTGAGTTCGCGCGTGAAGAATTCATTGAAAGTCTTGAAAGATTCCATAGGCAGCAGGGATTCTTCCGCGTCTATCCCGTTGGACTTCACAAACTTTTTAACAGCGCTCCTGCTTAAGGCGCTGTCCGCCCAAAGGCCGCAGAATTTTGAAAAGACCTTGCGTTTCAAGAGCATCCACACCAGCAGTTTGCCCGCGCAGTTTGAATACGCGAATTTTATGAAGCCGCCCCCGCAGACGCATTCATCGGCCTCTTCCCCTCTCACGCTGTCGTAAATTCTGATGTTCATGTCGCTGATATTTCACATATCCGAAAGCCGAAGGCAGACGGCGGACAGAATCATTATGTGCCGTTTTTGACCTGTATTGTAAAGCGCAAAGTGGGGGACGGACAGCGGAAAATGCGAGCCGAAGAAGGGCCTGTTCAGGGCGCCCTTTTATAATATATCCATTTCAACTGTTTAATATTTAATTTTCTTATTGAAAAAAGTTTGCGCATCTGCATCGTAATTTAAAACAGAGGAAATTGCCTCACGCCGTGCGGCAAAAAAATTCCATAACTTAAGCGTCGGCAAAAATAGGATTTTTAAAACCCACATTCACACTCACGGATATTTTTAAAAAATTAAAAACTAATTTGCTCAAAAAATGTCTTATTTGAAAGCGGCTTAATAATGGGCGGACAAATTTATCAACACAAACCATGCCAAAAAAAGGTAATGTATGAAATGCACTAAAGATATAGGCTTATCCGCGATGCTCGCGGCAGCGGCCCTGTTCCTATTCGCAGCAATGCCGCTTCATGCGGACTCCCAGCTGCCCGTACCCGACAGGGGCTTCAAGGGTGAAATCAACACGAACATCCTCAACTCCAAACCCTACTGGCCGCCGAGGCCCACGGCCCCGAAGGGCGCGCCCAACGTAATCGTGATTATGACGGACGACGTCGGCTTCTCGGCCTCCGCGGTATGGGGCGGCCCCGTCAGCACGCCCACGCAGGACACCCTCGCAAAGAACGGCCTGCGCTATAACCAGTTCCACACCACGGCAGTGTGCTCGGCCACGCGCGCCGCGCTTCTGACCGGCAGGAACCACCATTCAGCCCACACCGGCACCATCATGGAAACTTCGCTGGGCTACCCGGGTTATGACACGCTGCTTGGAAAGGACACTGCGACGATCGCGGA
>JAVBSZ010000193.1:0-2834 GCA_031556415.1 Opitutales bacterium
CTTGCGCACGTCGTTCATGCTGGATACGGTCTTTACCTCGTCCGCGCCGGTCATGAGTTTTTCCTCAAGCTCGTCGCACGCCTTTGAAAGGCCGTTTGCCAGGTGCGCCACGCGTTTGCCGTCCACGTTTGCCTCCGTGTAATCCCACCCCGCAGTCTTGATGGACGTAGCGGTTGCGGCGAGGTTGCCCAGATATTTGTACACGGCCGGAAGCAGCATAGTCTTAGCGATGTCCAGCGCCACGGAAGTTTCAATGCGTATCTTTTTGTGGTACTCTTCTAGGAAGACGCCGTGCCTTGAGCGCACTTCGTTTTCGCTGAAAATTCCGTACTTCATGAAAAGCTCTATGTTCTCCGGCGTGATGAGGGGCGAGAGCGCCTCCGTTGTGGTGCGCAGGTTGGGCAGGCCGCGCTTTTTGGCCTCCTCGCGCCAGTTCTGGGTGTAGTTGTCGCCGTTGAAGATTATGCGCCTGTGTTTGCGCACTATGTCCTGCAGGATGGCCTGCAGAGTGGAGTTGAATTGGGCCTTGGGGGCGGCTTCAAGCGCGGTTGCGATTTCGTCAAACGCCTCCGCAACTATCGTGTTGAGAACGATGTTCGCGTTGGCGCACGACTGCGACGCCCCTATGGCGCGGAACTCAAACTTGTTCCCCGTGAAGGCGAAAGGGCTTGTGCGGTTGCGGTCCGTCACGTCGGCGGGCAGCGAGGGCAGGGTGTCCACGCCGATTTTCAGCGTCTGGCTCTGCCTTGAGGACTTCGCGCCTCCCTTTTCAATCTGGTCTATGATGTCCGTAAGCTGTTCGCCTAGGAATATTGAAATGATGGAGGGCGGGGCCTCGTTCGCGCCCAGGCGAAGGTCGTTGCCTATTGTGGCGGTTGCGCTGCGCAGAAGGTCGCTGTGCCTGTCAACCGCCTTTATGATGGCGCAGAGCGTGGTGAGGAATATGGCGTTCTCATGCGGGTTGTTGCCCGGGTTGAGAAGGTTGCGCTCACCTGCGGAGATTGACCAGTTGTTGTGCTTGCCGGAGCCGTTGACGCCCGCAAAGGGCTTCTCGTGCAGAAGGCACACCAGGCCATGCTTGTTTGCCACAACCCTGAGAGTCTCCATTATGAGCATGTTGTGGTCTATGGCCAGATTCAGGTCTTCAAAGACGGGGGCGATTTCGAACTGCGCGGGTGCGACCTCGTTGTGGCGCGTCTTCGATGGTATGCCCATGCGCCATAGTTCCTTGTCCACGTCCGCCATGAAGGCAAGGATGCGCGGCCTTACCGAGCCGTAGTAATGGTCTTCAAGCTGCTGGTGTTTCTGCGGGGGCGCGCCGAAAAGCGTGCGGCCCGTCTGCATGATGTCGGGGCGCAGTATGTAAAGCTGCTTGTCTATGAGGAAATATTCCTGCTCCGCGCCCAGCGTGATGATGGGGGCCGCGTCGCTCTCTATGCCGAAGCATTTGAGAAGGCGCGTTGTCTGCGCGCTGATGGCCTTGAGTGAGCGCAGTATGGGTGTTTTTTTATCAAGCAGCGCTCCGGTGTAGGAGCAAAAAACGGTGGGTATGCAGAGGACGGCCACGCCGCCGCTGCGCTTGATGAAGGCGGGGCTGGTCGGGTCCCACGCCGTGTAGCCGCGCGCTTCAAACGTTGAGCGCAGGCCGCCGGAGGGGAAGCTGGAGGCGTCGGGTTCCCCCATAATCAGGTTCTTTCCGGAGAAACGCGTAATTGCCACGCCGTCGCCCGCGGGCTCCAAAAAGGAATCGTGCTTTTCCGCGCTGGTGCTTGTCAGCGGCAAAAACCAGTGCGTGTAATGGGTGGCCCCACGCTCCATCGCCCAGGTCTTCATGGCGTTTGCGATGTCGTCGGCCATGCCCTGGTCTAGCGCGCTGGAATTGTGTATGGTTTCCAGAAGCTTTTTATAGACGGGCTTTGCGAGGTGCTTCTGCATGGCCCTGAGCCCGAAGACGTCAACCCCGTATTCCGTTTCCACATTGTATGGCGCGTAGCTGTCTGCGAAATCCTGCGGCGCGGTTGCTATTTTGTTTAGGGCTGCTTTTCTTGCGTTCATTGTGTGTTGCGGTTGCGCTTAAAACAACACATTCCGCCGCACATTCGGCGCGCGGACGGATGCGTAATTTTTATCCGCACATTCTTGCAATCGGCGCGCTTCTTGCAATTCTAATCGTAATTTTACGGCATAAAACTACAAATATGTAATTTTGGCGGGTGATTTTCACTCGGAAGTAATTGCGTGAAGTCAAATTCAAATTTTAACATATCACACAACGGAATAGATGCAAGTCCGTTGCCTCAAAAAACCTGCTACTGCATCCAAATCACTTAGTACAAAAATATAGAGAGAGAAGGCTTCGCAACTGTCGTATGCTTTTTCGAGCCCAAACTTAACGTCCTAAACGCCGTCGCTCTATGTATGCCTTCTCTCTCGAAAAAGAATTGCTGAACTATTAAAAAAATCAAATAAAATGCAAAAAATGAAATCAGCAGATTATGTCGGTGTTTGCGCGGGTCCAGCGCAGGAGTTTTTCACCCAGGGCGCGGGTTTTGTCGGCGTCTAGCTCTGCACATTCGGCGGCGCTTTTTGAGAGTATTTCCGAAAGCAGCGCCCTGTCTTTTTCGGCCAGCGCGCGCGCGAAATCCTCCTTCACGGCGTAGCCCTCGAGCTTTGCGAATACGTATGAAAATTTCACGCCCACGGCCTGGGCACAGCCTTCGGAATTCAGGGCGTCAAGCGCGGAAGTGAGAAGCGCAAAGAATGGCTCCGGCTCCGCAAGGTACTTTCCGTTTTTGAGCGTGCGGCGGCAAATTTCCCCCGCCATGAGGAAGGAG
>JAVBSZ010000012.1:0-22891 GCA_031556415.1 Opitutales bacterium
GTGTTGACGCTTTGTGCGCAAACCTCAAAAAAGTTCCGATGAAAATCTGGCAGGAAGGAAACCTGAGGCTTGAGCGCCTGAACGGGGCGGAGGCGAAGGCGCACCACGAACTATTCGCGCGCCTGCGCATGGAGACATTCCGCGCATACCCGTATTTTTACGAAGGCTCCATGGAATATGAAGACGCATATCTGGAAGCGTACTATGCCTGCGAAAACTTTCGCGCGCTGGTGCTTTTTGACGGCGAAAGGGCCTGCGGTATAAGCACGCTCATCCCGCTGCGCGACGCGTTTAAAGATTCCGGACTTCTGAATAACCTGCCCGCCGCCGAAGACAGCCTGTACTGGGGCGAGGTCATTTTGGGAAAAGCATACCGCGGAAAAAATCTCCTGTCGTTATTCGTGAACGCCGCAGCCGATATTGCACGGGAACTCGGGCTTAGGAAAATAGTCTATCTCTCCATAGCCGCGTCTCCCGACGACGATGCGCGCCCCGCAGACTACCGGGATTCCAACGCCATCTTGGCAAGGTTCGGCTTTTCAAAAGTTGAAAACGCCGGAACGGTCTTCGAATACAGGTCTTGCCTCACCAACAGAACCGAACCCCACAAAATGGAGTTCTACGAAGCGGACGTTTCTAAGCTTATTCTAAAATAAGCGCGCAAGCGCATCTGTTGACTTACCGCCGAAGTCGGCATCAGAAAAACTTCACTTGTTTCCTGTTCAAGGTAATGCAGTATTCGTGAGACTTTAGCACAATGATTTTCGATGCATAGCAAGGCGCGAAAAAAACCTGCGCTGGGAGTGTACATATTAGTACATGACCTGTGCAGGTTTTTTAAGCAACGCCGCTAGGCGCGAAAAGCGTTCGCTAAAGCTCACGAAGAGGCGGGAGGGAGATGGACGCAATGGCCTCCATAATCCTGTCGGCCACGTGCTGGGCGCGGTCGGGGTGGGATTTGCCCGGGTCTATGTCCTTGACGTTTATGGGCTTTCCGGCGACGAGGGCTGCGCGGGAGCCGCCGCTTAAAACGTTGCTGCGCGGAAGGATGTCTTCAAAGCCGAAGGAGCGGATGGGGAGGATGGGCACGTTGGCTTTGAGCGCTATGAGGGCGGCGCCCGCCTTGCCGGGCTGCAGGGCGCCGTCGGGGCTGCGCGTGCCTTCGGGGAAGATTACGATGCTGGTGCCGTTTTTAAGGCTGGAAAATATTGTTTTGAAGGCGCCGAGGTTGGAGGAGTCGTCGCGCTTGACGGGAATGGCGTGGAGCGCGGTGAAGTAGCGGCTCCAGAACCAGCCCTTCCAGAGGGTGTCGCGTGCGACGACTTTCAGCAGGGTGTCATGAAAAAACGCCATTGCAGGCGGGTCAAGAAAGCTGACGTGGTTGGCCACGACGAGGCAGGGCCCATTGGGCACGTTCTCCTCGCCGTAAAGTTCTATGCGACCGAAAAGGTCGCAAATGCTCAGAGTTCCGTGCACGGACGCCGCGTAGAGCATCCTGTTTTTCCCCAGCGTAACAAAACGCACTTTCATTTTACGAAATACAGATTGTTAAAATTGTTTCCGCCACGACTTCGTCCTTCGTCATGCGCGAGGTGTCTATGAGGTGCGCGCCCGCAGGGCAGACAAGGGGCGCGGTCTTGCGCGATTTGTCAAGGGCGTCGCGCGCGGCGATGGAATCCGTGATGCCTTCGGCTGCGCGGCGCTTTTGGCGCGTCTCCTCGTCCGCATCCAGAAATATGCGGGTTTCGGCGTCCGGAAAAATAACGGAGCCGATGTCGCGCCCCTCCATGATGAGGCCTCCGAAGCCGTTCGCGCGCGCGTATTCGCGCATGCTTCGCTGGTAGCTTTTGAGGAATTCGCGCACTTCCGGCACGGCGGCAAAGAGCGAGACGTTCTCGTTCACGCGCTGCGTGCGTATGAGCGCGTCGTCAATCAGGCTTCCGTTGACGGTCATGCGCGCGCTCTGGCCAACGAGGGCCGTTCCAAGCTCAAGGCCGGCGAGCGCCTTGCCTATGCCCTCGCCTTCCTCCGCCTTCACGCCGCGCTCCAAAAGCGCGTATGCAAGCGTGCGGTAGTGCGAGCCGGTGTCTACGTGCATGAAGCCGAGCGCCTTTGACGCCTCCTTGGAAACGCTGGACTTCCCCACCGCCGCGCCGCCGTCTATGGCGACAACCTTGAAACGCGCCGAGTCTTCGCGCGCCTTTTTGAGGACGTCGAAAAATTCCGCCCAGGTTTTTGAAGCGCACGCGGGGTTCATCACGCGCAGCCATTGGGCGCCGCCGCCGAGCGCGTCAACGCCGCCGAGCACGCCGAAACTCATGGCCACCCTGTGGTCGTCATAAGTTTCAATTTCGACGGGGAGTTTTGCGGAGCTTAAAAAGTCTTTGAGGTTTTCGTGCGGAAAGATTTCTATGGAGTCGTCCCCCTCCTCCACGCGCGCGCAGAGTTTTTTGAGCTCGCGCGCCATTGCCGCAACCCTGTCGGTCTCCTGTTTGCGCGTGTGGGCAATGCCGGAAATTTTCACGCTGCCCTTGAGCGCGCATGCCGCTGCGGCGAGGGTGAGGAAGGTGTCGGAAATGTCGTTAAAGTCGATTTCCCCAAGCCCGCCCGACGGCTGTTCCGCCCCGCAAAGCACCAGATTCCCGCGCGACTTTTTCGCCTCTAGCAGCCCGCGCCCAACCAGCGCGTCTATGAAGGCGGCATCCCCCTGCAGCGGGGTTTCGGCAAAATTTTCCAGCGCCACGCAGCCTTTCAGAAGCGCGCAGAGCATTGCAAAATAACTTGCGGCGGTGGCGTCCGGCTCTACCGGGTAAGTGAAAGCTTCATCAGCGTCTTTGGGCGCGCAAATTTCGTAAGAGCCCGCGTCTTCGCGCGTTGAAAAGCCGAACTGGCGCAGCATCTCCATGGTCATATCCACAAAGGGGCGCGACACCGTTTCACCCGTGAGCTTCACCCGCATCGGGCTTTCCGCAAAACCGGAGACCATGAGCAGCGCCGAGAGCATCTGGCTGGACTGCGACGCGTCCAGCTCCGCGTCGCCGCCCGCAAGGCCGTCAGTCCTCATGCGGAAGGGGAAGCAGTTTGGCGCTTTCAGAAATTCAAACACCGCGCCCTGCGCCTTGAGGGCGTCAATGAGCCCGCCCATGGGGCGCGAGTACATCGCCCCGTCGGAATCAAAAAAATATTCCCCGCCCTTTTTCAGACAGGCGAGCGCCGTTATGAAACGCGCCGCAGTTCCCGCGTTGCCCACAAAAAGCTCCGCGCGCGCGTTGGGAATTTCCCCGCGCTTTGACGAAATTTCAATCTCCCCCGCAGGAGCGTTCATCTCCACGTCATAACCGAGCCTCTTGAGGCAATCGGCCATTATCAGTGTGTCGCGGCTGAAAAGCGCGCCGCAAAGCTTCGTGCGGCCGCCTCGCAGTGAAGCGAGCAGCATGGCCCTGTTGGTTATGCTCTTTGAGCCCGGAAGGCGCACGATGGCGCAGGCCTTGGAAGCCCACGGCGTTATGTCGATAAAATCCCGCATGGCCTATTTCAGCGCCTCCCTGAATGTTTTTCCCGTTTGGAGGATTTTCTCCAGCGCGTCAAAATCTTCCGCCTCAATGATGTCGGCAACCTCGCCCAAATCTCGGACGAAAGTTTTGAGACTCTTCAAAATTTCAACTCGGTTGTCCTCAAAGATTTCACGCCATAGGCCGGAGGAGCTCGCGGCTATCCGCGTGGTGTCCTTGAAGCCGGAGGAGGCGAATTTTTTGAGACTCCTGGCATCCCTGTATTTTGACGCGTTCACGCAGAGCATCACGGCCAGAATATGCGGCAGATGGCTCACCCTGGCGACTATGGCGTCATGCCTGGCGGCGTCCACAAGACCCACCTTCATACCCAGCGCCTCCCAGGTTTTCTTAACTTTTGCGACGGCGGCGTCGTTCTTTTTTTCAGGCGGACACACAAAGCAGGCGCGACCATTGAAAAGTTCCGCGCTCGCAAAATCGGGGCCGGATTTTTCAGAACCCGCCATGGGGTGCGAGCCCACGAAAACCGCGCCCGTTCCTTTGAAAACCTTTTCGCAGAAGGCGCAGATTCCACCCTTCGCACTGCCCACGTCGGTTATGATGGCGCCCTTTTTCACGTGCGGAGCAATCTCCTTTGCAACCTGCCTTATCGCACCCACGGTCGCGCAAAGCACGACCAGGTCCGCAGCCTTCACCGCGGCGGCGGGAGTGTCAAACACCGCGGAGCACCAGGGCTGACGCGCGCACTTCTCACGCGTTGAGGCGCTGCGCGACCACACATTCACGGACGAACACAGCCCGCGGCCCCTCATCGCCGCCGCAAACGACGCGCCCAAAAGCCCGCCGCCCAAAACGGCAACCTTTTCAAATAAAATCATGAACGCAAACTATGCCCCTTTAAACACCAAATTCAAATACAAAAAATAGCCAATGTTCCATTTAAGCCATGCGCGCGTTTTTAGCGCGTCATTCGACTCGCCGCTTTAGCGGCATGAAAATAACAGTAAAAAATCGAACTCCTCTTCATTTTGGCGAGACGGTTTGGATGGATAATTGCGACACAAAAAAGGCTCACGGTGGGAGTGTACAAATAGTACATGACCAGTGTGAGCCTTTTGCGTGGCGCAATTAGGCGCCAAACAAGTTCGCCAAAATTAGAGGAGGAAGCAGGGTGTGAGGATCACCGTCTCACCCATGGGCACGGTGCAGTCTTCGCCAACGGACCAGATGTCGTCATTGACGAGGATTTTGAAGCAGACGCCTTCGCCGTCTATCTTCTTTTCCCAGAGCCATTCGTCGTCGCTGATGCACTGCATGAGCACGCCCTTGTCCCACGAAAGACCGCCGCCGCAGCCGCGGATGAAGAGCTGGTTGCCCCAGCCTGCGTCAACCTTGGCAAGAATCCTTGTGAGAGCGCCGCCCTTTTTTGCGGAGGACGCTTTTTTTACCGCAACTTTTTTGACTGCCGCAGGCGCTTTGCCTTCGGCGGGTTTCTTGACTGCAACCTTCTTGGCGGCAACCTTCTTTACGGTCGCCGTCTTCTTTGCGGATTTATTTTTGTCTGCCATGATTTTTCCTTTCAATTGAAGCTGTCTGCACCATTCCTTCCGGAAAATAGTTTCTTTAATGCCTGTCATTAGGGAGCATTTAAATCACAATATCAAGACTTAAATCAACTTTCTTACATTTCAATGCGACAATATCATTACAAGATAATGCGCACAACCCCGCCGAGGATTTACATCCTCCTCGCATAGATATCGACATCAAAAAGTTCAAATTGTTCGAGTTTTTTTGAAAAAACGAAGTCTTTTGATATATCCGGAAAAAACACGTCGCCTTCGACATGGCGTTTGACAACGCTTAGGACAATCTGCGAGCAATAGGGGAGCGCCGCTCTGTAGATTTCCGCCCCGCCGCATATCCACACGTTGCGTTCGTCGGCGCCGTAGTGTTTTATAAGTTCCTCAATGGAAGAGAGAACGCGCGCGCCGCCTGCGGATTTCATAGAGCGGCTTATGACGACGTTTTCGCGCCCCGGAAGCGGTTTTTCACCCAGGCTCTGCCAGGTTTTGCGGCCCATTACTATCACCCCGCCCAGCGTGGTGCGCTTGAAGTGGGCAAAATCCTCCTTTATGCGCCAGGGTATTTCAAGCCCGCTGCCGATGACGCCGTTTAAGGACACCGCCGCTATGGCCTTGAAAGGATATGCGCCCATTGTCCGAAAAGCTCGGTTTAAACGGCAATCGGCGCCTTTATCGCCGGATGCGGGTCATAATTCTCTATTTTGAAATCCTCAAATGCAAAGTCTTCAAGGCTTTTCCTGTCAGGATTGAGGGAGAGCGAAGGCAAAGCGCGGGGCTCGCGCGAGAGCTGGAGTGCAACCTGCTCAAAATGGTTTTTATATATGTGCAGGTCTCCAAAAGTGTGCACGAACTCCTTCGCCTTCAGGCCGCAAACCTGGGCGACCATAGCCGTCAAGAGCGCGTAGGACGCTATATTGAAGGGCACGCCCAAAAACAGATCCGCGCTGCGCTGGTAAAGCTGGCAGCTCAAAAAGCCGCCCTCGGAAACGTAGAACTGGAAGAGCGCGTGGCATGGCGGAAGCGCCATTTTATCGAGCTCCCCAGGGTTCCAGGCGCAGACTATGTGGCGGCGGCCGAAGGGGTCTTTTTTAATTCCCTCAACGAGGTTTTTAATCTGGTCAACGTGCTTTCCGTCCGGCGAAAGCCAGTCCCTCCACTGCGCGCCGTAGACGCGGCCCAGGTTTCCCTCCGAATCAGCCCACTCGTCCCAGATGGAGACCCTGTTGTCCTGCAAATACTTGATATTGGTATCACCCTTCAAAAACCAGAGCAGCTCGTAGATTATGGAACGCGTGTGGAGCTTTTTTGTGGTCAGAAGCGGGAAGGATTTTTGCAGATCAAAGCGAGCCTGCGCGCCGAAAACGCCGCGCGTTCCCACGCCGGTGCGGTCCAAACGGTCCTCGCCCCCGTCCATGACAAGGCGCAGCAAATCCAAATATTCCTTCATTACAGAATCCCAAAAATTATGACGAACTGCAGCACGAACATGACCGCCAAAAGCGAGTAGACAATTATCGAAAATTTGTCCTTTTTCATGGGGCGTATTTTTCTGTCGTCCTGCATCTGGATAAAAAATCTTGGCCCAAAAGCCCCCGCGCGCAAGTTTATTTTAAGGGAAATCTTTTATATGAAGGCGAAGCGATATACATATAGCCTGCAAAGTGAAAACATTTTTCTATTAAAGAGGATTCTCCCTGCGCACCTTTTGGCGCAATGATTTTAGATGCAGAAGCAGGCGCGAAATCACAAAAGTTGCGAAGCGAGCTTTTGGGAAGAATGGCCGAAGGCCACCTCAAAGGGGCGAGACGAGCACCGCCGTGCGAGCGAGTTCAAAATTCCACGCTGGGAGCGTACAAAGCAGTACGTGACCTGTGTGGAATTTTTGAAGCAACGAACTTCTGCGCGAAAAGCATTCGCCAAAAGAAAAAAAGAGAGGCGTCAAGGCCTCTCTCTTTTTTTAAAGTATGCTTTCTTAGGTGAACGTGGGCGCAGCGCCCGAAACAATCTGGGTTTCGTCCGGAATCGGGTCTATGGAGTCGACAGGATATTCGATGAATATGTCCGCAGGCGTAACGAAATTCACGGGGCGGTCTCCGAAACCTTTGCCTTCTTCGCCAACCGAGCCGGTGGTCTTCGCCATCTGGGCGTCCATGCGGGTGTTGACCGCGTTCGACGTGGTTGCGCCGGAAGCATCCGTAACATCCATGGTGCCGGTGGTGATGAAGTTGCCGTTTTCGTCAACGGTGGTGTTGGTGTTGCTGACTATGGTCTGGTCCCCAATTTTGGTGTTGACGGCAATCTGCATGTTGCCCGACTCATCCGTGGTGATCTTCATATCAACGGTCAGCGGGGCTTCCGCATTCTTGGCGATGTCGCTCGAAGCCGCGTTGAGCGCTGCGAGGATTGAAATGAGCTGCGCTTCCGCTTCAGGGTACTGCGCGATCATGGCCTTGAACGCCGCCTTGAGCGCGTCGCCATTGTTTGCGGTTGTCGGCGTAACTGTCACGCTGAATGCGGGACCGTCGGCCGAGG
Organism: Opitutales bacterium; assembly: GCA_031556415.1. Lineage (GTDB taxonomy): Bacteria > Verrucomicrobiota > Verrucomicrobiia > Opitutales > Intestinicryptomonadaceae > CALXQW01. The sequence continues at coordinate 7,631 of JAVBSZ010000012.1, forward strand.
GGGTCACCTTGACATCAACCTTGCCGTAGGGCGTGTTAAAGCTTGAAGTCTTGGAACCATCAGCGGCGCCCTCTGCGGGAGCTGCATCTTGCGCGAATGCGAACGTGGTGCTGACCAGCGCCAAAGCTATGTACTTTAAAATCTTCATATTAGTTCTTTCTCTTTTTGTTTATGCAACAAAGCGTGTAGTTTTTCTGATTGTGGATGTAAAGATAGCCATGCCTTTGGAAAAAAACAAGCTTTTTTTTATTTTTTTTTGATGAGATGTCCGAGTTTTAAAATGGGGCTCGCAAAGCGAACCCGTAATAGTTTGCATACACGCGGCGAAAACACACGTTCCATTAAAAAAAACGCATTGCCGGAGCAGCCTCCGCCGCCGCTTCCAGAGCTTGCTCATTTTAGGACGTATCCTAGCGGCAAAGGATCGGAGCACCACTTTGAATGGGGGATTTCGGAAATCCGAGCGCACCTGCGCACTCGAATAATGAAGCACCCAAATCTGCGCCAGGCGTATTTGGCTCAATGGGTTTGGATGAAGGGCGTTAATTGTGGAGCAAATAAAGCCGTATATGCTCTAATTTTACCGCAAAGGATTTTTTAACTTTACTTGGAAGGATATTTTTATTCTCATTATCCACTTATCCGGCGCAACGGCGGGATTTCGGCATTGTCGATTTTTTCGTTTTCTCACACGGATGCGCCCGAAACCGACAACAATCTGTAATATCATGGAAGCAAGCCCGTTTAGCACGCTGGATATCATAATATTGGTGGCGTTCATCGCCATAGTCCTCTTTGTGGGGCTCTATAAGAGCCGCGGCAAGGAAAACGCGGAAGACTATTTTCTGGCCGGACGCGGCCTGACCTGGTGGCTCATCGGCTTCTCGCTGATTGCGGCCAACATCTCCACGGAGCAGTTCGTGGGCATGAGCGGCAGCGCGGCGGGCCCCACCGGCCTGGCCATAGCCAGCTATGAATGGATGGCGGCCATATCGCTCGTTTTCGTGGCCTTCTTTTTCCTGCCAAAATTCCTCAAAAGCGGCATATACACGATGCCGCAGTTCCTCGAATACCGCTTTGACATCTTTTCAAGAAGCGTGATGAGCGTGATGATGGTCGTGGTGCTCGTTGCGGTGAATATCACGGCGGTCGTCTACTCCGGCGCGCTCACCGCCGCAACGATGTTCAAAGACCTCACTGTCCTCGGCATTCCGATGAACGTCACCTTCTTCGCCTGGATAATAGGCATAGTGAGCGCCACCTACGTCTTCGTGGGCGGCCTCAAGGCGGCGGCCTGGGCGGACCTGATACAGGGTTCCGCGCTCATAGCCGGCGGCGTGATAATTTCATATCTGGCCTTTGACGCCATGGGGGCGATAGAAGTCGCAAAAATCACGACGACGGGCTCCCCCGCGGTGATGGAAGCCATGAGCGGCCTTACGGACGCCTCGGGCGCCGTCGCCAAATTCTCCGCCGCAAACGCGGACAAGCTGACGATGTTCATGCCCGCCGACAACAACGAGGTGCCGTGGACGGCCCTCATACTCGGCCTATGGATACCCAACCTTTACTACTGGGGCTTAAACCAGTACATCATGCAGAGGACGCTTGGCGCAAAGAGCCTCGCCGAAGGCCAGAAGGGCATCATGTTCGCCGCCTTCATGAAGATGATGATACCCTTCCTCATCGTATTCCCGGGCCTCATAGCCTTCAACCTCTACTCCGCGGAAATGGCCGCCGAAGCCAAGACTGACGAAAAGATTTTCCGCTCCAACCTTGACACGTATTCAATAGTGTACTTCGGCACGGCGGACGCGCAAGGGCAGCTCTCCGCGAACCGCGCGCAGACGCTCCAGGGCCTTGTTGACCTCTCCTCATTCACCAAAAAGGGCGAAACGGCCCCCGCAAAGCTGCTTGACGAGGATGGCGCAAAGGCGCTGCTTGCCGGCTATGAAAAGCTCAAGAGAGAAAACCGCCTTGAACTCACAAAGATAGTTTATGACGAAAGCTGGGCCAAGACCTACCCCGCCCTCCTGCCCGCGGTTGAAAAATGGAACGCGGAAATGCAGAAGCGCAACCCCGTCTATGAAAACCCCGAGCTTTTAAACACGCTTTCGGGCAAGGCGCAGGTCAAGAAGCTGCTCGGATACAAGTTTGACACCGCCTTCGCCTTCCTGCTCAAGCACCTCGTGCCCGCAAACGGCCTGACGGGCTTCATCTTTGCGGCCCTCATAGGCGCGGTGGTAAGTTCGCTGGCGGCCATGCTCAACGCGGCGAGCACCATATTCACAATAGACATCTTCAAGCGCTTCATCTCGAAGGACGCCGCGGACCACCACCAGGTCATGGTCGGCAGAATCTGCGTCGTCGTGTTCGTCATCATAGGCTGCCTCATAGCGCCCAAGCTTGACGACCCGCGCTTCACGAACATCTTCACCTACATCCAGGAATTCCAGGGCTACCTTTCGCCGGGCATACTGGCGGTCTTCATGTACGGCCTCTTTTCTAAGAAGGCGCCGCGCTTTGCGGGCGCGGTGGGCATAATCGCAAGCCCGATAATCTACGGCGCGCTCAATTTTGCAATTGGAGACGTAGCCTTCCTAAACCGCATGGCCATGACCTTCGTGGCGATACTCGTCATCATGTTCCTCATGACGCTCGTCAAACCGCTCAAGCAGGAAGTTTCCCTGCCGGTGAACGAAAAGGTGAACATAGAGCACTCGCCGGTGGTGTACATCATGGGGGCAATCGTGCTCATCGTCACCTGCTCGTTCTACGTCTATTTCAGCTGATATCAAGGAGACCAATTTATGTTTAAGGAAAAACTCACGGAAAACTTCGTCAAACTGTTCGGCGAACGGCCCCAGTCCGTCGCGCAGGCGCCGGGCAGGATAGAATTCATCGGCAACCATACCGACTACAACGGAGGCTACGTCATGGGCGTGGCGATTGACAAGGTCATCATGGCCGCGGTTTCGAAGCGCGATGACAGGAAAATCTGCTTTGCCAGCATCAAAACCGGCGCGCAAGTCTGCGTGGATATGGATTCCATCAAGCCCTTTGAGCGCGAATTCATCTGGGCCACATACCCGCTCGGCGTTTTCAAATACCTGCTCGAAGCGGGGATGAAGGCTGACTGCGGCTTCAACTTTACGGACATGAGCACCCTGCCGCTGGGCGCGGGCCTGAGCAGCAGCGCCGCCATAGAGATGTCCACGGCCTTCGCCCTTTCAAACCTCTACGGCTTCAAGGCCGATTTGAAGAGCCTAGTCAAAGTGGCCAAGGCCGCCGAGAACAAGTTCGTGGGCATGCCCTGCGGCATATTGGACCAGGGCGTTTCGGGCTTCGGCAAGAAGGACGGCATAGTGTACATAGACTGCCTGACCGAGGAGTTTTCAAACTTCCCCCTGCCGCACGAATGCAAATTCTGGCTCTTCAATTCCACAAAGAAGCACGCGCTGGTTGACGGCCTTTACGCGGACCGCCATGCGGAGTGCATGAAGGCGGCCGAAATACTTTCCGAAGGCGGCGAAAAGCGGCTGCTTAGGGCCTTCACAATCGAAGACCTTGACGCGGCGAAGGCGAAGATGACCGACGTCGTCTACAAGCGCGCAAAACACATCATTGAGGAGAATGCGCGCGTGCTCGAAGCCAAGGAGGCGCTGCTGGCCGGAGACATCAAAAAGGTCGGCGAGCTGCTCTTCGCCTCGCACAACAGTTCGCGCACGCTTTTTGAAAACTCGGTGGAAGAGCTCGACTTCCTCGTGGACACCCTCAAGGGCTTTTCAAACGTCTTCGGCGCGCGCCTCAGCGGCGGCGGCTTCGGGGGCGCGGTGATGTCGCTTACGGATTCGTCCTTCAGCGAAGCGGACGCGGAGAAGGTCGCGGCGGCTTACGAGAAACATTTCGGCGCGCGCCCGCTGGTCTTCACCTGCTCGGCAGGCGACGGCGCGATGATGGTTTAATTTACAAGGATTAAAAAATATGAACGTTTTAGTTATCGGAGGCGCGGGCTACATAGGCAGCCACTGCGTAAGACAGCTCATCGAGGCGGGCCACAGGCCCGTCGTTTTGGACAACCTTTCCTACGGCCACAAGGAGGCCCTGACGGAAGGCGTGAAGTTCTATCTTGGCAATCTGGAGGACAAGGCGAAAGTCGGCGAAATCCTCGTGGACGAGAAGATAGACATCGTCATGCACTTCGCGGCCTTCATCAACGTGGGGGAGTCTGTCACAGAGCCCATCAAGTATTACTACAACAACCTCGCGGGAGTCATCGCGCTCATCGAAACGATGATTGAAAAGGGAGTGAAGAAGTTCGTCTTCTCCTCAACCTGCGCAACCTACGGCGTGCCGCAAAAGCTGCCGCTCACGGAAGACCATCCGCAGCTGCCCATCAACCCCTACGGGCAGACGAAGCTGGATGTTGAAAATTTCCTCAAGTCCTGCGCGCGCGCCTACGGTTTGAGTTCGGTCGCGCTGCGCTACTTTAATGCGAGCGGCGCGGCTGTTGACGGCACTATCGGCGAAGACCAGTCGCCCGAGAGCCACCTCATACCGCTGACGATTTTCGCGGCCACTGGAAAGATACCTTCAATAAACGTATTCGGCAAAGACTACAACACGCCGGACGGCACCTGCCTGAGAGACTACATCCATGTTGACGACCTTTCGCGCGCGCACATCGCCGCCTTCGGCAAGCTGGATAAACCCGGCTTTTGCGCCTACAATCTCGGCACGGGCAAGCCGAATTCCGTCATGGAAATCATCAAGGGCGTTGAGGAAGTCACGGGCCTGAAAGTCCCCGTCGTCTTCGGCCCGCGCAGAGAGGGGGACCCGGACGCGCTATACGCAAATTCCGTCAAGGCGCAGACGGAGCTGGACTGGAAAATCAAGTACATGGACGTGAAGGAAATCATCGCCACGGCGTGGAAGTGGCACAAATCGCACCCCAACGGTTTTGCTGGCAAATAAATTTTATGACGCTCAGAGAAAATTTTGAGAAACATTCGCAGGGGCACGTTTTCGCCTTCTGGGACGAACTTGACGCGGCGCAGAAGGTCGCGCTGACCGCACAGCTTGAACAGATTGATTTGGACGAGCTAGACGCGCTCATCCAGACGCTCGTCAAAAACGCCGATGCCGGCGCGAAGCCCGATTTTTCAGGCCTTGAACCCGCGCCATACGTGACGCTGCCGGAATTCCGCGCGGATGACCCGCTGTGGGCGGACATGCGCAAAATCGGTGAAGACGCCATACGCGCGGGACGCCTTGCGGCCTTCGTCGTGGCCGGCGGGCAGGGAACGCGCCTGGGCTTTGACGCCCCCAAGGGCTGCTACCCCGTCAGCCCCGTCAGGCACAAGAGCCTCTTCCAGATTTTCGCGGAGAAGATTTTGAACGCCAACGCGAAGTACGGCGCGAACATTCCTTGGCTTGTGATGACGAGCAATATCAATGACGCCCCCACGCGCAAATTCTTTGAAGATAATTCCTACTTTGGGCTGAGAAAAGAGGATGTTATTTTCTTCTCGCAGGGCCTCATGCCGGCGGTGAACCACGACGGCAAAATCATCCTTGAGAGCAAGTCAAAAATCGCGATGACGCCCGACGGGCACGGCGGCTGCCTGCGCGGGATGTGCCGCAGCGGCGCGGTCGCGGAGCTTAAAAAACGCGGCATAGACTGCCTGACTTACTGGCAGGTGGACAATCCGCTCGTCAACACCATAGACCCCTACTTCCTCGGCTTCCACATCAACGCGAAGTCGCAGATGTCGTCAAAGATGATACCCAAGGCGTACCCGCTTGAGAAGGTCGGCCACTTCTGCCTTGAAAACGGAAAGCTCTGCGTTGTCGAGTATTCCGACCTGCCTAACGAGTACCAGGAGATGACGGACGCGGACGGCAAACTCAAGTTCATAGCCGGAAGCGTGGCCATACACATTCTGGACAGGGACTTCATCGAGAAGCTCGGCGGCGACAGCGACGAAGCCGGCCTCCCCTTCCACAGGGCGGACAAGAAAATCCCCTGCGTGGATTTGGAGGGTAACGCCGTCAAACCCGAGAAGCCGAACGGAATCAAGTTTGAGATGTTCGTGTTTGACGCCCTGCCGCTCGCGAAAAACCCGATAATAATAGAAGGCGCGCGCGCCTACGAATTTTCGCCCGTCAAAAACGCCGAGGGTGTGGATTCCCCCGCGACGTGCAAGGCGGACCAGAAAAAGCAGTTCGCACGCTGGTTCAAGCGCGCAGGAATCATACTTGAAAAGAACGCCGACGGCACGCCGGTTCTGGACATAGAAGTGTCTCCCAAATTCGCAATAGACAGCCGCGAATTTGCGGACAAATGGGCCCTTCTCAACCCCAAGCCGGAAATCAAAAACGGCCTCTATATAGAATAAATAGTTTGGAATAAAATCCAAAAGAATCTTACTTCAAAAATCCGCGATGCTGTCGCGGATTTTTTTTGCACATCATAGTATCTCCCTTTTACAAAAACCTCAGGGCGATGTGCGCGCAGGCCTCGGCGTCGGCAAGGGCGTGGTGGTGGTTCCGCAAATCGAACCCGCAGTATGCGGCCACCGTGCCGAGCTTGTGGTCCGGGAGGCTTTTTCCAAGCGCGCCGCGCGCCGCCTTGCAGGTGCAGTGAAATTTGAAATCCGGGCAATCCATACTGTATGAGCAGAGTACGGCGCGCAGGCAGCCGCTGTCAAAGGGGCTGTTGTGCGCAACGAGCGGAAGACCGCGCAGCTTGGGTTCAAGACGGGCCCACACTTCCGGAAATATCGGAGCGGAATCCGTGTCAAATTCCGTGAGGCCGTGCACGCGCGTGTTGAAGTACGAATAGTAGTTGGGCTCCGGCCTTATGAGGCTGTAAAATTTTTCTTCAATTACGCCGCCTTTTACAAACACGACGCCGACGCTGCATACGCTGCTGCGCTGGGCGTTCGCCGTCTCAAAGTCTATGGCCGCAAAATCCTTCATCTGCGGAAAAAGTTTTGCGGTGCGCCGCCGTCATTGCAACAGTTTTTGGAAAACACTTTTTGCGATGTTGACTTTTACAAAAACATATCATTTGATATAGCAAACAGCATTTGAATTTTGTTTGGGGAGATAAATCTGCATGAAGAATATGGTGATAAAGAATTTCGTTTTAATCTGTGCGGCCTTTGCCGTCTGCGTTTCGGCATCCGCGCAGGAGGCTAAGAAAATCCCGACGGAGATTCCGGCGGTGGAATTCACAGAGCGCGGCGGAGTGCCGAATTTTTACGCCAAGCTCAAGGCGGGCAAGGCCGTCAAGGTCGGCTACTTCGGCGGCAGCATAACGTCTCAGCCAGGCTGGCGCGTCCACAGCCTGAATTATTTCAAAGAGAAATTCCCGAACGCGGACATCTCCGAAATCAACGCGGCCATAGGCGGAACGGGTTCCGACCTCGGCGCGTTCAGGCTGCAGCGCGACGTGCTTTCAAAGAAGCCGGACTTGGTGTTTGTTGAATTTGCAGTCAACGACGGCGGCGTCAAGGCCGAAGCCATAGTGCCCCAGATGGAAGGCATAGTGCGCCAGATTTGGAAGGCGGACGCGTCAACCGACATCTGCTTTGTATATACAATGACATTCAGGGACCTTGAACGGCTGCAGCAGGGCCGCGCCATGCCGAGCAGCGCCGTAATGGAATACATTTCGGAATATTATAAAATCCCAAGTATAAATATGGCGCTTGAAGTGGTGAAATTGGAGAAGGAAGGCAAACTCGTCATGCGCACGGACGAAGCTCCGGTGGAGCGCCCTTCGGGAACGGAACTCGACGCGCTCTCCGCCATTCCCCTCACCGCCGACGGCAAGATTCCCTTCTCAAAGGACGGCGTGCACCCCTTCCCCAACACGGGCCACGTCGTCTACATGGTGTCGGTAAAAAAGGCTTTTGACAAAATGTTTGCGAACGCCGCAAAACCCGCGCCGCACAAGCTTGCGGCACCCATTGACGCCGACAACTACGAGAACGTGAAATCCGTCCCAATTGAAAGCCCGCACGTGAAGCTCGGCGGAACATGGCAGAAGCTTTCTTACACAACCCACCCAGCAAAGCAGTTTGAAAACCGCACGGACGCGCTTTACAGGCTGGAGCCCAGCGCGACGATGGAGTTCAAATTCAAGGGAAGGAAGCTCGCCATTTACGACCTGCTCGGCGCGGGCTGCGGCGAAATCGAAGTCGAACTCGACGGCGTCAAGACTAAGGAAGTGCGCATGGACGGCTACTGCAACTATTACCGCCTCGCGCTTCTGAAGATAGGCGGCGAGCTTGAAGACAAGGTGCACACGGTTAAAATCACGGTTTTGGATACGAAGCTCGACAAACGCGAAATCCTCTTTGAGCGCAACCGCGACGACTACGACAAGCGCCCCACGGCATTCGAGCGTACGGACTTCTACCCCGCGCTTATTTACATAGTCGGCGAAATGCTTTGACGAACGCTTTTGGCGCAGGACTTCGTTGCTTCAAAAAACTGCGACCCTCACGTACATTCAGTACGCTACACCCCGCAGTTTTTCTTGCGCCTGCCCCTGCATCCAAAATCATTCCGTCAAAGAAATGTTTATAATAAACATTCAAAAATTTCATTCCGGTTTTGAAATCAGTTGAAAGGAAAGGTGCGCTTTTTTCTTTCCCCCGCGTGAAACTGAAGGCATAATGCTCTGAACAAAAATAAACGCCATGATTTACGTTTGCAAGCTTTGCGGTTACGAGTACGACGAGGACGCCGAAAAAATCCCGTTCAAAGATTTGGACGCCCGCTGGCTCTGCCCCGTCTGCGGCGCGCCCAAAGACCTGTTTGCGCCGGCGGGCGATGGCGCACACATGGCGCAGCCGGTTGGCGTAACGGCCTCCGCGCGGCCATTGACGGCTTCCGACGCCGTGATGAGGTCTCTCTCAAAGTGCGGGCTTAAATGGGCCTTCGGCATGGTGGGCCATTCCAACCTCGGCCTCGCACAGGCAATCAAAGACCTTTGCGACGCGGGCAAAATGAATTTCGTGCCCATACGCCACGAGGGCGCGGCGGCATTCGCGGCGAGCGCGTACGGCAAGCTCACGGGCAGGCCCGCAGCCTGCCTCACTATCGCGGGTCCGGGCTCAACAAATCTGATGACGGGGCTTTACGACGCAAAGCTGGACTCCGCGCCGCTCGTCGCCCTCACGGGGCAGATTCCGACTAAGGAAATAGGCCGCTACGCGTTTCAGGAGATAGACCTCATGCGCGTTTTTGCGGACGCGGCGCTGGCGCAATTTTTCATAACGGCAGGGAGCGACTTCGCAAAAGCCGCGCGTGAAGCCTATGAGGGCGCGGCGGTTAAAAAAGGAGTCGCCCAAATCATGATGCCGGACGACGTGCAGACGCACGAGCTCTCCGGCTACGCGTACGCCGCGGCCGCGCCCCGCCTGCGCTCGCATAACCCGCCGCCCAGCCCCGCGGATATTGAAAAGGCTGCGCGCATGCTCTCTGAAGCGAAGCGGCCCGTCCTGCTCCTCGGCGAAGGGGCGCGCGGCGCGGAAGACGCGGCCCTCGCCTTCGCTGAAACTTTCAATATGCCCGTGATGACGACGTACCGAGCGCGCGGCCTCGTGGACGAATCTCACCAGCTCTGCTGCGGCGTGTGCGGGCGCAGCGGCACGCCCGTGAGCGCGCGCTTCGTTGATTTGTGCGACTGCGTGCTGGCCCTCGGCGCAAATTTCAGCAACCACACGAGCATCCCAAAGGACAAGCGCGCCATACAGGTTGACACAAACCCGCAGACCCTGGGCCGCCTGCACCCCGTGGAATGCCCCGTCTTCGGAGGCGCGGCGGAAACCTTGGAGGCGCTCACACCCGCGCTTAAAAAACTCAAAGCCCATTTCATGGACCCGCGCGAGGACATCTCCGCGCTCAAGGCCGCGTGGAAAATCGAGAAGCAAAACCGCGCCGCCGAAAGCGGCAAAGGCGCAATCACAAACGCGCTGATACTCGGCGCGCTTTCTGACAAGATACCGGAGGACGCCATAATCTCAATAGACGTGGGCAACGTGGCGTACGACTTCGGCAGATACTTTGAAGGCAGACGCCAGCGCATCCTGCTCTCATGGTACCTGGGCAGCATAGGCTGCGGGCTGCCAGCCGCCATGGGCGCCTGGTGCGCTACGCAGGAGGAGGGCGAATTCAAGGGGCGGAGCGTCTTTGCAATAGTCGGCGACGGCGGCCTCGGGCAGTACCTCGCGGAATGGACGAGCGTCGTCAAAAGCGGCATGGACATAAAGTGCGTGGTGCTCAACAATTCCGAGCTCGGCAAAATCTCGGCGGAGCAAAAGAGCGCGCACATGGAAGTGTGGCAGACGGGCCTCATCAACCCGAATTTTGCGGAATTTTCAAGACTCTGCGGCGGGGGCGGCGTGCGGATTGCGGACCCCGAAAAACTTGAAGTGCAGCTCGCCGAAGCGCTTTCACTGAAGGGCCCGGCCATCATAGAAATAATCACGAAGGGAAACATTTGAAATGAGCGCGAAGAAAAAAACGGCGAGGCCATACAGCATGGCCGAGGAAATCTACTCTGCGGCGGTGCACGCGGTGGGCGCGGTATTCGGAATCGCGGCGCTCGCCGTATTGGTGACATTCTCGGCGCTCTATAAGGACGCATGGGCGGTGGTGGCCAACTCCATCTACGGCGCGTCGATAATCATAATGTACATGGCCTCAACGCTCTACCACGCCATACCCAATGAGAAGGCGCGGCCGGTCTTAAAGAAACTCGACCACATCGCAATCTACTACCTGATTGCGGGCAGCTACACGCCCTTCCTCCTCGTTACGCTGCGCGGCGCGCTGGGTTGGACTTTGTTCGGCATCATCTGGTTTCTGGCCATTGCGGGCACGGTGATAAAACTCTGCGTGCCGACCAACGGGGCCAAATTCTGGTCGGTGGGCATGTACCTCGGCATGGGATGGATGGCCGTTTTTGCGATAGTGCCGCTTGTGAGGGCGATGCCGACGATATCGCTGATAGTCCTGATAGTCGGCGGGCTTTCTTATACCTTCGGCGTCATCTTTTACGTCTGGAAAAGCAAGGCGTACACGCACGCAATCTGGCACTTTTTCGTACTAGCGGGTACTATTCTGCAATTTTTTGCAATTTTATTTGCTTGCGCGCTTTAGACTTACGCCAAAATGCGCAGCCCCCTCTGTTAAGAGGTTTACAATTCACTTTTTTACAGATACGCTTTTGCCATTAAAACAAAACACAAGGCGTTATCATGAAGAAGAAAAATATTGCAAATCTCACAACGGCCGGCGGAATGCCGGTGGACAACGACCAGTCGTCCATAAACACGGGTGCGGTGCACGGGCACACGCTCATGCAGGACATGCACCTGACGGAGAAGCTAGCCCACTTCAACCGCGAGCGCATACCCGAGCGCGTCGTGCACGCAAAGGGAGCGGGCGCGCACGGGGTCTTCGAGGCCTGCGCGGACATGTCAAAATACACCTGCGCGGACTTCCTCAAGAAGGCGGGGAAAAAGACGGATGTCTTCGCGCGCTTCTCAACAGTGGGCGGTGAGAAAGGTTCCGCGGACACGGCGAGGGACCCGCGCGGCTTCGCCGTCAAGTTCTACACCGACGAGGGCAATTACGACATGGTGGGCAACAACACCCCCGTCTTCTTCATCCGCGACGCGATAAAGTTTCCGGACTTCATCCACACGCAGAAGCGCAACCCGCAGACGAACCTCAAAGACCCGGACATGTTCTGGGACTTCCTCTCACTCACGCCGGAAAGCGTGCACCAGGTGACGATACTCTTCTCAGACCGCGGCACGCCGCGCGGCTACCACCTGATGGACGGCCATTCAAGCCACACCTACATGTGGTACAACAAAAAGAAGGAATACGTCTGGGTGAAGTACCACTTCAAGACGAACCAGGGCTATGAGACGCTTTCCGGCCCCGAAGCCGACGCCCTCGCGGGGGGCGATCCGGACTACTGCACGAAGTCGCTGTTCGAAACCATCGCAAAGCGCAAGTTCCCCTCGTGGGACGTCTGCGTGCAGATTATGACGCCCAAGCAGGCCGAAAGCTACAAGTTCGACCCCTTCGACGTCACCAAAGTCTGGTACCACAAGGATTTCCCGCTGATAAAAATCGGGAAGATGACGCTTAACAAAAATCCGGAAAACTACTTCGCGGAAGTGGAGCAGGCGGCATTTGCGCCGAGCAACACGGTTCCCGGGATATGGTTTTCTCCCGACAAAATGCTGCAGGGCCGCATATTCGCCTATGCTGACACGCAGCGCTGGAGGCTGGGCGCAAACTACCAGCAGATACCCATCAACGCGCCCAAGTGCCCCATGGCCCACAACCAGCGCGACGGCATGATGAACGTGCTAGGCAACGGCGGAAGCGCGATACCCTCCTTCCCCAGCACGCTCAACCCGCTGCAGACGGACGAAAAGTTCGCGCCGCCGAGCGTGAAGGTTGAGGGCCTGGCAGCGCGCCAGACGCCGGAGGTTGGAGACGTTGACTACGTGCAGGCGGGCGAGCTTTACAGGCGCGTGCTTAACGGCGAGCACAAGGCGCATCTGGTGAACAACCTTGTGGGGCACATGTCCGGAATCAAAAACGAGGCCATCAAGTACCGCCAGTGCGCCGTATTCTACCGCGCGGACAAGGATTACGGAACGAACGTGGCCAAAGGCCTCAAGCTCGACGTCAAGCGCGTGGCCAAGCTCGCCGCCATGACGCCCGAAGAGAGGCTGAAGGAAACGAAGCTTTAAAAAAACTGAAACCGCGCGGCGCAAAAACAAAAAAGGAGAACACAGTGTTCTCCTTTTTTTGAAGCGTTTGAAAGCAGGCTTTAGTTCTTCCTGTTCCTGCGCCTGATGGCGACCAAGGCCAGCGAGAGGAGGCCAAGAAGCGCAGCGTAAGTTGATGGCTCCGGTATGGAGATTATTTCGGCCATCAGATTGCCGGTGATAGAATCAAAGTAGAACTCTATGCCGTAGTGTTTTGAAGAGGCAACAAAGTCATTCACGTCAAAGTCCGTAGTGCCTCCGAAGGCCACTATCTCGTACTTCTCGTTGAGCTGGGGAACATAGGCGTCAAGGAAGGTGAAGTCTATCACGTACTCCGTACCCGCCGCACCCTTGGAGAGAAAGTCTCCCGAAAGGACTATCTTGTCATAGGAAGTGGAGCTTGCCACGTCAACAAGGAGCTTGCCGCCGGACCATTCCAGCGTAGTACCCTTGACGGTGCCGACTTCGCTGTAGGTCGGAGTGCCGGTAGGATAGCTCTGCACGCCGCCCGCCGCGCCGAAACCGCCGCCCTGGAGTATTATCTTGCTCAGGCATAGGCCCGAAGCCTGAATTTGAGTGACGGCATCCGACGCCACGTAGAGGTTGCCGCCTTTGATAACGGTGTCTCCGCGGTAGTAGTTTGCGCCCACGAGATACTGTTTCACGCCCGCAGCGGCGTCCATCGTGATGCTGAGCTTGCCGTTCGCATAACCCGCTATCGCGGCCGCGGCGGCGCCTTCGCCGACGTCGCAGAGGCGGCCGTAGAAAACGTATTTACCGGCGGTAGTCCCGTTGATTGTGATGTTGGTGTTGGAGGGATTGAGGGAATATGTGGTGATGCGGTGCGCGTTGGCGCTGCCGCCGGTGATGTTGCCCACCTTAACTGTAGTTGTCGCACCCGTCGTAGTTGCGTTTTCATCAAACCTGACAGCGCCGTTGACGATGAGCGAGCCGCCTATGTCCAAGCCGTAACCGTTGGTCTGCACGCTGGCGGTATCCGTCACATTCGCGTTTGTAATCTCAAAGTTTCCAGTTACAATGGTCTTGTAGAGCTCATTATTGATGCCGCTGAAGGCTATCTTTGTGCCGCGGAAGTCAACTGAGCCTATTTTCAGCGCGCACGCCACGCCGGAGCTGTTGTAAGTGTACGTGGAGCCGGTTTCAAGCTTGAGCGCGCCTATCTCCAGTTTTGTCTGGGTGCCGCCGGTGAGAACGGCCAGATTGTGCGTGGCCGTGACGCCCGACTTGACCGTCATATCGGTTATGGAAGTTTCCAGAGCCCTGGTGTAGAGGGTGCCGCCGGTGACGGTGGCGTTTTCGCCGGCAACGTCAAATACTACATTGCCAAGAGTGATGCTCTTGAACCAGGTGGCGGCGCTTCCCAGCACGAACCATGCGCCGTTGTCTATGGTCAAATTCTCTATGGTCAAAGCGGCGTTGTGGCTGGCGTTATTGAAATCCCAACGGCCGTAGTTTTGGGAGGCCGCAGCGGTTGAGAAAGAGTCAAAGTGGGCCGTGGTGAGCGTTGAACCAAAAGACCAGTTCATAAACGACTGCGAACCGGTGCTGGCCCCCGCAACGCCCAGATTTATGACAACATCGCCCACCTCCAGCGTATTGGCGTTAACGGTAAAAGCGTTGCTGCCAGCGGTTAAATTCAGGGCCATGTCGCCCAAAGTCACCGTTTGGGCGTTAAAAGTCATAGACATAGCGTCGCCGGCACCTAAATTCAGGGTAATGCCGTCCGCAGCCCCTATGTTAACGGTATTGGCGTTAATAGTCGACGTGAATTTGCCGGTGCCGGACGTCGTCACATTCATGCCGCCGATGTCGACGCTGTCCACCAAGCCGGTGGTCGCGTTGCCGATAGTCAGCGTCTTGGCGCCCTTGTTTTGCCAATCTATCGCGCCTATGGTCACGGCCGTTTTGATGTCGGGATCCTGATTATATCCTATGATATTGAGCGTGGCGTTCCCCGTCATGTATTCCGAAGCGCTCAATGTGCCGTCAATATTGAAGGAGTTCCAGACATAGGCGTTAACGGCGCCGGACATGCCGACGGCCGCGGTCAGCTTCGAACCCCACTTGAGGTCCTTCTTTATGTCCACAGACTGCACCAGCGCGGTGGATTGTCCGAAGTTGAGAGTCTGGCCGGTGGAGCCTGCGGCGGAATCCATGAGTATGTCATTCTGGAACTCCAGCGTCAGCATCTGGTCCGTCGTGGTATAGAAATTAAAGGTCGTAGAATGGTTGCCCGCGGTGGAGAGGTTCCCCTTCATCGTAAAGGAGTCGAGTATATAGCTCGTCCATGTTGTGGCGTTCCCTGAAGAGTTGGAAACCTGCGTTATGTTGTTCACGCTCATGGTGAATATGGCCTGCGTGCTGTTGTTGCCTATATTCACCACCCAGTTGTCTTTCAGTTCTATGTCCCCAAATTGCGCGTCGCAAG
>JAVBSZ010000011.1:0-7043 GCA_031556415.1 Opitutales bacterium
GTGAAGCGCGTGGTAATTCTGCGCTATTTAGTTTGTGAAGCTTTGGTGAAATACGTTTGCCTAAGCAAACGCGCCGATGGGGTAAGACGAGCGCCGCCGCAAATACGAATATAAAAATCCCGCGCAGAGAGTGTATACATAAAGTACATGACCTGTGCAGGATTTTTTAAAGCAACGAAGGCTCTTAGAGTGCAATCAAATGAAGGGCAGCGCCTTTACGCGATTGCTGCGCAATTCCGCTATCCCCTCAAGGGTTCGTGCTGTTTTGGCGCAACGATTTTCGATGCATAGCGAGGACAAAAAAGGAGCTCAGGGCGCGCAGTGTACATGTAGTACATAAGCGGTCTGAGCTCCTGTTTTCACGCAGCTAGGCGCGAAAAGCGTTCGCCAAAACTACTTTGATGTCGCTTCGTTGAAGAGATCGCCCAGCGACGTGAGGTCCTGGTCTTTGCGGATCTTTTCGAACGCGGCGACTTCCTCGGCGAGCTTATCGGCGTCGTACTGGGCGGCTTTGACGCTCAGGCCGATGCGGCGCTCGTCGCGGTCAATCTTGACAACGCGGGCCTTGACTTCGTCTCCGACCTTGAGGACGTCCTTGATCTTCTCAACGCGGTCTTCGCTGATCTGGCTGATGTGCACGAGGCCGTCGATGTCGTTCTGGAGTTCCACGAACGCGCCGTAGTTGGTGATCTTGCTGACCTTGCCGGTCACCATGTCGCCAATGCGGAAGAGGGAGTTGATTTCCTCCCACGGGTCAACGGAGAGCTGCTTCAAACCGAGCGATATGCGCTGGTTGTCGGGATCGACGAGAAGCACGATTGCGTCGACTTCGTCACCCTTCTTGAGCATTTCGCTGGGGTGGTTTATCTTGCGCGTCCAGGACATGTCGGAAACGTGCACCATGCCGTCTATGCCCTCTTCGAGCTCGACGAATGCGCCGTAAGTCGTCAAATTGCGGACTTTTCCGCGGACGTGCGCGCCAACGGGATAGTTGTGGACGGCCATTTCCCACGGGTTTTCCTCAAGCTGCCTGAGGCCGAGCGAAATCTTCTGGTCTTCCTTGGCAATCTGCAGGACAACCGCTTCCACTTCGTCTCCGACCTTGAGCACTTCGCCGGGCTTGGTGATGCGCTTGGTCCATGAGAATTCCGTGATGTGCACGAGGCCTTCGACGCCCTCTTCCAGCTCTATAAACGCGCCGTAGTTGACGAGGTTGACAACCTTGCCCTTGACGTGCGCGCCCACGGGGAACTTGCGTTCGATATTTTCCCACGGGTTGGATGTGGTCTGCTTGAGGCCCAAAGACACGCGTTCGCGGTCCGTGTCAACCTCTATAATCATGACCGAAATCTCTTCGCCGACCTTCACCATTTCGTCGGGGCGGGATATCCTGCCCCAGCTCATGTCGGTGATGTGCAGCAGGCCGTCAAGACCGTCGAGGTCTATAAAGGCGCCGTAATCGGTGATGTTCTTGACAACGCCCTTGCGGATGTCGCCCGGCTTGACTTCGGCGAGAAGCTTGCGGCGCTTTTCTGTGCGCTGCTCTTCGATAAGCTCGCGGCGGCTCACTACGATGTTCTTGCGGTCGGTGTTAATTTTGACCACCTTGAAGTCGTAAGTCTGGCCCACGTACTGGTCCAAATTCTTGGGGGGCTGCACGTCAATCTGGGAGGCCGGCAGGAAGGAATCCACGCCGATTGAGACTATCAGACCGCCCTTGACCTTGCTCTTGACGCGGCCGGGCAGTATGGAGCCCTCTTCGCAGTTCTGGACGATGTTCTCCCAGTTTTTCTTCTGCTGCGCCTTGTCGTACGAGATGACCGGATTTCCTTCGCGGTCTTCGAGTTTTTCGAGGAGGACTTCGATTTCCTGGCCTATCTGAATGTCGTTGATATCAGCGAATTCATGGCTGGGAACTACACCCTCGCTCTTGCCGCCTATGTCAACGACCACTTCGTTCTGGCGGATTTCTATCACTTTGCCCTTTACGATTGAACCGGGCTTGAGTTCTGCGAAACTGCTGTTGGCCAGCAATTCTTCCATTATGTTGCTCATTTTTTTACCTTTATGACGTTCCGGATTTTGAGGCCCAAAACGGGTTGAGGTTGATGTTGTTTGTTATTCGGCGCGCCCGTTTAAAGACGCCCCGACCGATAAAGAGTAGAAACGCTACCTTCCGCCTCCCCCGACGCAAGCTTTTTTTGAAGGAAATAAAGGGTCGTCAAAACAGCACGAAGCCGTTAATTCCCGCGCCCGTCCTCAAAGGGCCTCACGCGGCGTCCTTCAGCGGGCATACCAGGCCATCTCATTTCGGGCAATCCGGTGCCGGGAGGTTTCCATCTTCTGGCGCCATAAATGACCTGTTCGGATGCGTAAAGCTTAAGAAGCTTCTCCATGCCTTTTTTTGCAAATCTTATCTCCTC
Organism: Opitutales bacterium; assembly: GCA_031556415.1. Taxonomy (GTDB): domain Bacteria; phylum Verrucomicrobiota; class Verrucomicrobiia; order Opitutales; family Intestinicryptomonadaceae; genus CALXQW01. Next base: position 2,424 of record JAVBSZ010000011.1, read on the forward strand.
TGCGGTATAGCGCCACGCATTATCTTCATTCAACTTTTGCCGTACGGTTTCGGCAAACTGCTCCAGCATGGCAGGGTCAAAGACACTTCTGTCTGCGCGTCCTGGAAAGAGATAACTTATATTAATCATTCTGAGTTCGAAAAATTCATTGAGCATTTCAAAAGTGGAATTGCTTCGGTAGCATGAATCCAACGTTTTTCCGAAGCGGTCGACCGCCTTCGCGGGGTCTTTCTCGCCACCCAGACCGAACGCATAGCAGTAAGTAAGAATCGCACCAGCATCCGCTTTGACGTTTTCGGCGTAGGAATAATCCCAACCGTCCGCCGGTATTTTCATGTCCGCAAGCGCCGTAAGATGCGGAATGGCCCGCGCGACATCCCTGCATCCCCCCATGCCGGGAATATCGTATTTAATCAGGCCGCAATGCGCATCAATGTAAAGCTCCCCTTTCCAGCCATCCCCAATTTCGGCGTCTTTACAGGCGATGTATCTGTCCGGGGCGAGCATGCCGAAAAACATTACGTCGAACGGGCGTCCCAAGCGCAGCTCGCCCCGAAAGTGATATATCTCCGAAAGGTAATTTTTATTATTTATTATTTTTTCATACAGGAACTCCGCCATAGCGCAGCGGATGGTGTTCGGTTTATCACTTATAACGTTACGGAATATGTATCTGGCATTGTCTCTAAAAAATACGCTGTCAGTCAGCGCCTGCACGAGGATAGCCTTACCTTCCTCATCGCGTCCTTCGGTGAAGCAAATGAGGGCGAGTTCCGTCTGCGCCGCCAAGTACGGTGCGGCAGGGTCTGAAAGCGCCTTCAATATTTCAAGCGGCTGCGCGATGTCTCCCTTGTAATACCTCTCCCGCGCGGATTCATACAGAAATTTGACGTCTCCCGTTTTGCGTATCATGTTCTGATAAAGCGTTTCCTTATCCTCCTCGCCCAATTCGCTTTCGTAGAGGGCGGTAATATCCCTCAAAGAATCCGTTTCCAAAAGTTTTTTAAAAACGGAAGCGTCGTACAACTGGCGATTTCTTATAAGGAAATCGACGCTGCCTTGGGAGCGCAAGGTTTCAATATATTCTTCGCATTCCTTCTGCGGAAGTTTTCCGCGATAGCGTGAAACCAGCATTTCCATGGCGGGGGCATAGCCAAGCTTTGCGGATTCGCAGTAGATTTCGTATATCCTGTCGGACGTCTTAATCTTAGGCTTGAATGTTCCATCAAACTCTCCCCATCCCTCTGGATAAATCATGGCAGAAGATCTGTTCATCTCATTATCGCGCTTCTCCGAATATAATATGTTTGCTGCTATGCATATGTTTTTTGCACCTCCGGTCTTTTCAAATTTCACCGCCTGCGCATTCCGTTCCCCCATCCATTTTGGCAGAGAGCGTAACGTATAAAGGGGATAATCCGTGTTCTCATCAAGCCGGTCGCGTTCTGTTTTAAGCTTTTGAATTTCACGCGCCTTCTCATAATCGGCGGCAAATACGATATTGCCATATCCTCTGCGGACGCCGCATTTGCATATATCCAACAATTCTTTTTTTGCAGTGTCCGAACCCAGCCGCGCCGCCTTTTCCAAAAAATCCGCCGCGGATGCGGCGCCGTCTTTGGTCAGTTCTGCGCCCTTTGAAAGCTCTATTTTTGCGAGATACAGAAAGGCGCGGACGGCCACCGCATCTTCTCCCCGCGCGGCAAGAAGGAAATATTTCTTCGCCTCTTCAGGGTTGCTGTCAAAAGGAAGCCCGATTTGGAAGCCTTCCCTATGCGAATATTTCCTAGACACCACTTCAAAGCCGTTTCCGAACAGGTGCATTTCACCAAGGAAGAGAGCGGCAAGCGCGTTTGTCTGCGCCTCGCTTTCCAGAAGCGCGATTCCCTTGTGCGCGTTCTCAATGTCATAAGCGTAATTGTCGTCGAACAGATGGATGCAGCCTATGAGCTTTTCTGCAAGCACCGCCCTTGAGTAAGGGGTATTCAGCGCTTCAAGCTGCGCTTCGTCCATCTGGGCTAACTGGTGCAAATGGTCGGAGGGATATTCTGAAAAATCCGCAAGCGCTTCATCCTGCGCAGGCGCCTGAAGCGCGGATAAAAAAAACGCGACCAACATGAAAAACTTCATAAGCGATTTCATGCCGCAAATATAAGCATATTATTAGCAAAAAGAAAGAACATTCAACGGTTTGCGCGCGCAAAGGTCGGGATTTATTCCAGGCCCTTTTCGAGGAGTTTTTTGGCGCCGTCGTGCCCCATGTCCGCGGCTATTTTCAACAGGCGCTCAGCCTCCGCCATGTCTTTGGGCACGCCCCTGCCGTTCTTGTAGCATATCCCGACGTGGTAGTAGCCCTCGTCAATATCCCTGTCCGCGGCCATTTTGAAACACCTGAAGGCGTCGGCGTCGCGCGCGCCGTCAAAGGCGGAATAGTAAAAATTCCCCGCGTGGCAGTACGCCTCGGGAAGGCCGCTTTGCAGGCCCATTTTATAATACCCCTCCGCCTTATCCAAATCCTTCTCAAAGAAGTATCCGTTCTTGTAGCAGGCGCCCATGCCCACATGGCCCCAGCCGTTCTTTTTTTCGCAGAGCATTTCGAAATAGCGTACAGCCTCCCCGTAATCTTTCTCCACGCCCAGGCCGTCCTTATACGCGAAGCCTATCCACGCCTGCGCAAACTGGTGTCCGCCGTCCGCGGCAAGCTTGTACCATTTAAAGCCCTCCGTCTTGTCCTTCTCCACGCAGACGCCGTGGCTATAAAAATATCCCAGCTGACTTTGAGCGAGAGAGTATCCGTTTTCCGCGGAAGCCCTGTACCACTTCAAGCCCTCCGCATTGTCCTTTTTTACGGCAATCCCCCTATAGTGCATGAGCGCGACATTGTACTGGGAAACTTCGTAGCCCATTTCCGCGCCCTTTTTATAGAACTCAAAGGCCTTGGCGAGGTTCTGAAGCACGCCCTCGCCTTTTTCGTACATGTAGCCCACGCTGTTAGACGCCATGGCGCGGGTGTTTTCGTCGTACAAATCATCGCGCTTCAATATGCGCTCAAAATACGCCATGGCCTTTCCATAATCCGTGACGCCTCCCCGTCCGTGCCAGTAAAAATAAGCCAGCGGCAACTCGCTTTTTTGATAAGAGAGGCGCTCCGCCCTTAGAAAATATTGGAAGGCCGTCTTGAGGTTTTTTTCAACGCCTTCGCCGTCGCGATAAAGGCAGCCGAGGTCGAACGCGGCCATGCCGCAGCCGAGCAGCACGGCCTCGCGCAGGCACTCAAGGCCCTTCTGAACGTCCTTTTCCACGCCCATGCCGAGGCGGTAGTTTTTGCCGACGTTGCGCAGCGGCATTCCGTCAAGGTCGTTTTTAATGTCCAGCTGCGAGGCCCTGAGACAGAGCGCGAATTTCTCCTCCATGTTCTCGCTATTGCCGAAAAATCTGTCTATTATCACGGCGAGTGCGTTCAAGGCCCGCGGGTAGTCCTTGTCGGCCGCCATCCGGTAATATTTTAATGAGAGTTCCCTGCGCAGCTCCTCGTCCAATTTTTCATTTTCGTAAAATTTTTTGCCGTGGTTTAAAATTGTGCGGGCGCCGCAGTAAGGCATTATGGAGTCAAGCACCCGGTTAAGCGCGTCGTCGTCGCGGCATAGAGCGAGCACCCTTTCGTCTTTGATCAGCTTTTTCATGCCGCCCCTTACATCCGCGTAAGATTCCAAGTCTTTAAGCGCGGAGGCGTACTCGTCATAATCGTCTTGGGAACACATTCCGGCGTGGGAACACATTGCCGCGCCCTCTTTGGGCGCGCTGCAGAAATATTTTACAGCGTCGGAATTTTTTTCAACGCCTATGCCGGCGACGGAGCAAGCGACCAGATATTTCAGGCTTTTGTCATCATCCGCGTACAGACCGTGCGCCCTCTCAAGATAGCGCACGCCGAGCGCCGCGTCCTTTTCGCAGCCCTCGCCGTTGATTCTGCATACGCCGAGGTTTAAAAGGGCGTTGGGGGCCACCCTGTTTGGAGGGCGACCCTGCGCTTCGGCATCGGCCAAGGCGTACTCCAAAGCCCTTTCATAGCAGGCGTACGCCCTGTCAAAATCGGCCTCCCCTCCGATTTTGCCGAAGTAATAGCAATCCCCCAGCAGATTGAGCACTGGCGCGAAAGAATGGTTTCCCTCCGCCAATTTTTCTATCCTGAAAAAGTCGTCCGCGGACAATTCTTCACCTTTATAAAGCTGGGCGAAAACCGCCCTGAAAACTGCGGATTTGAGCTCATCCGCGCTCATAGATTCCCATTCGATTTTGGGTTCCGCAAAAAGACGGACGCAAAAAACAAATATAAGCAGGGAGCATCTGAGCAACTTCATAACGCCAAAACTATCCGCACCAAACACATAATCAAGCATTATGTGCCGGCGCAAAAAATGATGCGCGTTTTATCAGCTAGTTTGCGCGGGCCTTGTCCGAGATTTCATCCATTGCGAAATTGAAGAAGGCCCAGTCTGCGGGGAGGACGTCGTGAGCGGTGTCGGGATGGATGAGGATTTCCTTTTTGATGTTTTTCGGCAGGTTGTTGTAGGCGGCGAAGGCGCTCGTGGGCGGGCAGACCGTGTCCCTGAACCCGAC
>JAVBSZ010000201.1:0-8039 GCA_031556415.1 Opitutales bacterium
GCACAACGGGAGAGCCCAAGAAGGTTTCGCACGGAGCCCAAAGCCTCCGCGCGCATCTGCGCGTGAAGCCGGAATATGCGGGGCACGTTTGGGGTTTTGCGTATTCGCCCACGCATATGGCCGGCCTGCAGGTGCTTCTGCAGATAATCCTGAACAAAAATTCCGCCGTGAATTTTTTTGAAAAAAGCGCGGATTACATTCTCAACGCCGTCAGGGAGCATTCCGTCACCCACATATCCGCTACGCCTACTTTTTATCGGCTTCTTATTGGCGGTGGTGGTGTCTGTGAAAGCGTCGTGCGCGCAAGCTTCGGCGGGGAAAAGTCGGACGAAAAGCTCTACGCGGCCGTGCGGAAGATTTTTCCGAACGCAAAAATCAACAACATCTACGCCTCCACGGAAGGCGCAACGCTGCTGGCTTCGGGTGGGGAGTATTTCAGGATTCCGGAGCGCCTTGCCGGAAAAATAATCATAAGGGACGGCGAGCTGCTCATACACCGCGACCTGCTTGGAGACTCATCCTCCCTGAAGCTCGAGGGCGATTTTTACAGGACGGGCGACATGCCCGAATTCGCCCCGGGCTCAAGCGGGCTTTTCAGGTTCGCGGCGCGGAAGGGGAGCGTGGTCAGCGTCGGCGGCTATAAGGCAAACCTTGAGGAGGTTGAGGACCGCGTGCGCGAGCACCCCTCGGTTTCGGACTGCGTCATCTACGCGCGGAAAAATTCCGTTTTGGGAAACATGATATGCTGCGACGTCAGGCTGAATGCGGGCGCTGAACTCTCCGTTTTGGAACTGAGGGAATTTCTTGCGCCGCGCCTGCAGGCCTTTATGATTCCGAGGAAAATAAATTTTTCGGACTCGCTTGAGTCGGGACGCACGGGAAAAATTAAAAGGCTATGAACATATTGCTTACGGGAGTTTCAAGAGGGGTCGGTTTGGAAATATGCAGGGCGCTTCTTGATGCGGGAGACGTCGTCTATGCCGTCAGCAGGACGAAGTCTGCCGAGCTGTCCGCCTTGGAAAAGGAGTTTGAGGGCGGGCTTTTCTTTAAAAGTGTTGATTTGTCAGACGCCAAAAGGGCGAAGGATGAGATTTTTTGCGACGGATTTGTATCCAACAAGATGCGGTTGGACGGCTTCGTCAACAACGCCGCCCAGGCCTATGACGACATCATTACGAACCTTGATTTGGAAAAGCTTGAAGCCATGTTCGCAGTCAACGTGTTCACCCCCATGATGCTGACAAAGTACGCAATCCGCAACATGATATTCAACCGCGCGCGCGGAAGCATAGTGCACATTTCCTCAATCAGCGCCCACACCGGCTACAAGGGCCTTGCCATGTACGCCGCAAGCAAGGGCGCCCTTGAGGCCTTCTCAAAAAACACCGCGCGCGAATGGGGCGTGAAGGGCATACGCAGTAACGTCGCCGTCCCAGGCTTCATGGAAACCGCCATGAACGCTTCCTTAACGGACGACCAGAAGGATAAAATTTACAAGCGCACCAGCTTAAAAACCGCCACAGACCCCAAATGCGTCGTCCAGACCGTCCGCTTTCTGCTGTCTGAAAATTCGGCATCGATAACCGGACAGAATATCCATATAGACTCCGGCACTATTTAGGCGGGTGCTTTTCTCGCGCCTGCTTCTGCATCCAAAAATCGCCTCGCCTAAAACTCGCTCTTCTGATGGTTCATCCATGAAGCCGATAAAGCGGTGAGTTGCAAGCCGCGCTTAAGGCGCGCGCATTGAACCGCAAATCAAACAGCTCCTCGTTTTTTGCCCCATTCCCGCCTCGCGAATATGCTTGAAAAGGGGAGGGTGAAAATATTTGTTTGGGGTATGGCAAAAAAGGGCAAAAACGAATCCGCGCAGGCCAGCTGGGGCGGACGCTTCAAGGAATCTCCGAGCGAGCTTATGCTGGAATTCAGCGAGAGCGTGTCTTTTGACAGGCTTCTTGCGCCTTTTGACATCCAGGGCTCCGTCGCCCACGCGAAAATGCTGGCGCACTGCGGCATACTCACGCAGGCCGAATGTTCCGCAATCTGCAAGGGTTTGGCGGACATACTTAAGCAGATAGAGGCGGGAAAATTTGACTGGGACCTCAGGCTTGAAGACGTCCACATGAACATTGAGCAGGCACTGACAAAGAAGGTGCCCGCCGCGGCAAAGCTCCACACCGCGCGCAGCAGGAATGACCAGGTGGCGACCGACATGCGCCTCTTCTTCAAAAGCGCCTGCGGCGAGGTTTTGGAAAAAATCCACGCGCTGCTTGCCGCCCTTGTGGAGCTTGCCGACGCCAACAAAAAAATCTTCATCCCGGGCTACACGCACCTTCAGCGCGCGCAGCCCGTGAGCGCCGCGCACCACATCCTGGCATGGGCGGAGATGTTCGGGCGCGACTATGAGCGCTTCTCCTTCATCCTCGACGGCGCGAACGTGTCGCCGCTGGGCAGCGGCGCAATCGCGGGGACGACGCTTCCGATAGACAGGGAGCTCTCCGCCTCGCTGCTCGGCTTCATAGACGAAAGCGGCCGCCCGCGCGTTACGGCGAACAGCATGGACGCCGTTGCGGACAGGGATTCTTTCATGGAGTTCGTCGGCGCCTGCGCGATTCTCGGCGCGCACCTTTCCAGGGTTTCGGAAGACGTGATTTTGTGGAACAGCGCGGAGTTCGCCTTCGCATCGCTGCCCGAGGCCTTCACGACGGGCTCGTCGCTCATGCCGCAGAAGAAGAACCCCGACGCGTTTGAAATCCTGCGCGGCAAATCCGCCCGCCTCATCGGGAATATGAATTCCATATTCGCGCTGGTCAAGGGCCTGCCTCTCACGTACAACAGGGATCTTCAGGAGGACAAGCCGCCGGTGTTCGACTCCCTGCGCCAGACCATGCTCTGCCTCGACGTCGCGCGCGAGGCCCTCGGAGGCCTGAAATTCAAAAAGGAAAACTGCGAGCGCGCCGTTGCCGACCCGCTGCTTCTTGCGACGGATTTGGCGGACTACTTTGTGACAAAGGGCGTGCCATTCAGAAGCGCCCACCACATGGTGGGCACGCTCGTGGCCATCGCGGAGGAAACTTCAACGCCCATAAGCAGGCTTGCCGACAAGACCGTCTTCAAAGTCTGCCCGCTCGCCGGGAAGGACTGGCGCGACGTGTTCAGCCTTGAGCGCGCCTTCGCCCTGCGCGAAAAGACGGGCATGCCCGGCGCAAAGCAGATAGACAAAGCGATTGCGTGCTGGAAGAAGAAGCTCGGTTAGGGCCTATCTCTTTTATTTATGAACCCTTGCGTGGAAAGCAGATTGAGAGCTCCTCAATTATCGCTTCAATTTCCGCGCAAGTCTTGGCCTCTCTAAGTACAAGGTTGAACTGCGCCCTGGCCGCACGCACGCATTTGGCGAACATTTCGGCATCGTCATTGCGCGTTTTTTTTGAGTTTGAGAACACCGGAGCGTCGGCTTCCCTGAATAGCGATTCCTCGCCTACGCGCAGCGCGGCGGCGAGCCTGCGGCGAGCCAGCGCGCTTTTGGGCAGGCTTCCCCTGTGCCACGAGCTCACTGTTGATACGGCATTTCCCGTCCGCTCGGCGATGTCCGAAAGCCTCATGCTGTTTTTTGCCATCAGGATTTTAAACCTGCGGGCGAACTGGGAATTATATTGTGATACTTTTTGATTTTTCATAAAAATGGAATTTTTACATTTTTTACGTTGACATTTAAAATAATATTTGTTCCTATGACGTAAATAAAAAACGTTAATAAACCTATTAAATATTAAAAACTTTTCAAACGGATAAACATGAAGGCAGCCTCAAATTTTGACGCCGACGGGGAGAACCGTCCGGACATTTCGCATTTCGAACACCTGTTCCCCGAGGGGCAGGAGTGGTTCAGCCCCAAGGAGGCGGGCTTTATAATAGGAAGGTCGGACCAGTTTGTTAGAAACGGCGTCTACAACGGCAGGCTCATGGGGCACATAACGGGCGCGGTGGCGTCCAGCAGGGGCGAGGAGAAAAAGGCGTACCTGCGCGTGCACAAGAGTGCGCTGATGTTCTACCTGCTTGAAAGCGCCAACTATACTCCGGAATTTTTCATGCAGCAGCTCGAGCATCTCATAGCGCAGCGTTCAACCTACCAGCTTCTGCGCATAGAGCGCTTCGTGCGCTCAAGGCTCTACGGCGGCGCCAATCCCCGCCTCAAGCGCGGGCGGATGTAGAGCGCGTACGCTTTGAGTTGCGCTGTTTGGCAAACGGTTTTGGCGAACAGCCTTATTTGCTTTGCAATGCGCGCTCTTCATCCAAACCCATTGAGCCAAATAGTACTGGCGTGAATTCGAATGCCTTTTGTCAGCCGCGCAACTTAAACCGTATACGCCCTAGGGCGTATTCGCCGGATCATGTAAAAGAAAACAAGCGCAGGAACAAATATGGCGCTTATCTTTTTAAGCCGGCAACCCGCCGTTTGGCGCGTTTTACAATATGAGCATGGCGTCCCCGTAGGAGAAGAATTTGTAGCCGCGCGCGATTGCGCCGGCGTAGATTTCCTTGAGCTTTTCTATTCCAGCCGCGTCGCCCGGGCAAAGGAAGGCCGCCACAAGGCACAGCAGGGTTGAGCGCGGCAGGTGGAAGTTTGTGACCAGCGCGTCCGCGCAGGAAATTTTCTGCGGGGGGTATATGAACAAAGAGGCGTCCCCAAAATACGGGGCCTCCGCGCCGAAGGCCTCAACGCCTCCCTTGCGCGAGAAATCCTCCAGAGTGCGGATTGTAGTGGTGCCGACGGCCAGGCGTTTGTTTTTCTTCTCCTTAAGCGCTTTCAGCGTAGCGGCCGGAATCTCGTAGCTTTCGGAATGCATGGCGTGCTCTTCGATTACGTCGCACTTCAGCGGCTGGAAAGTTCCTATGCCCACGTGCAGGGTGATGTCAAAAAAACTGCCGCCGAGCGAGGAGAGCTTTCCATTCAGCTCCTCCGTGAAGTGAAGGCCCGCCGTTGGTGCGGCTGCTGCGACGCGCTTTGACGAATCCGCATAGACGGTTTCGTAGCGCTCGTTGTCGAAGGACTTGTCGTACGATGGCGAGTTCTGCTCCCGCCTTATGTAGGGCGGAAGGGGCGCAACGCCTATTTTTTGAGCTAGCTCCGGCACGGCAATCCCGCCTTCCGTGCGGAACTGCACAAGCGCGCGCCCGTCGCCGAACTTCTCAAGCACAGTCGCCCCGAACTCGTTTTCCACTCCGAAGCGCGCGCCGGTTTTAAGCTTCTTGCCGGGCTTGAGCATGCAGGTCCATTCGTCCGGCGTTTTTGGTGAGAGCAGCAGGCATTCAACGGCGCCGCCGCCTTCGCGCCTTGCGAATATGCGCGCCTTCAGCACGGCGGCGTCGTTCCTGAAAATGTCGAAGGCCTCGGGTAGAATTTTGGGGAGGTCTCCGAATACGGCGTCGTAAATGTTTCCGTTCTCCCTTTCGACGACAAGCAGCCTTGACCCGTCGCGGGTTGCGGCGGGTGTCTGGGCTATGCACTCCTGCGGAAGGTCGAAATCCAAAACGTCGGCGTTCATCTTGAGCCCAAAGATGCGGCAAACGGCGCAATAGGCAACAAAAAGCGCGCGGATTTTTGCGCCGTTTCCCGTTTCGCGCGCGCATAAAAACGGTTGCATTCCGTCCGCGTTTAATGCGATAATCGCATGTTAATTATATGCGCCTATGAAAATACTCATGATATCTCCGGAGTGCGCTCCGTTTTCAAAGGTCGGCGGTCTGGCCGACATGGTTTCGTCTCTGAGCAAGCAGTTCGCCGCCGACGGGCACGACGTGAAGATATTCACACCGCTGCACTCGTGCATAAAGGGGCGCGAAAAGTTCGAGACGGCGCTCGGCTTCATGGGCGTGCACATGGGCTGGGGTGTTGAGGAGTACTGCGCGGTGCGCCGCACGGCGCTTGGCAGGGCGGAGGCCTATTTTGTGGAATTCAACAAGTATTTTGACCGCCCGTCCATTTACGAGAACGGCGACAATGACGTGCGCTTCACCTTCATGTCGCGCGCGGCGCTCGATTTTTGCGGCAGCATGAAGTGGTTTCCGGACGTCATCCACTGCCATGACTGGACCACGGGCCTCGTCCCAGCCTATCTTAATACGACTCTCAAGCACACGCCCGTGGGCCGCGCCGCCACCGTCTTCACAATACACAACATGCAGCACCAGGGCGTTGTAAGCGGGCAGATACTCAACTACGCGGGGTTGCCATTCGGCGAAATTTACCGCGCCAACAATTACGAGTCTTACGGCTCGCTCAACATGATGAAGGGCGCGCTGTACAACTCCACAAAGCTCACAACCGTCAGCCCCACTTACGCGCGCGAGATTCAGACTTCCGAATACGGCTGCGGCTTGGACGGCGTCATACGCTTCAAGTCCGCCGACCTCGTGGGCATAATCAACGGCGTGGATTTGGAGGAGTGGAACCCGGCGACGGACAAGCACATCCCGAAAAATTTCAGCGCAAAAAACCTTTCCGGCAAGGCCGCGTGCAAAAAGGAGCTGCAGAAGCGCATGGGCTTGAAGGCCGATGACAAGGTTCCGCTCTTCGGCGTCGTCGGCCGCCTTTACGACCAGAAGGGGCTTGACCTCCTCGCCCACATAGCGCGTCCGCTCATAGACAACATGGACATACAGATAGCGCTTCTCGGCAGCGGGGACGCCAATCTGGAAAACGCCTTCAGGCACCTTGCGCAGCATTCGGGCGGGAAGATTGGCGCGTACATCGGCTACGACAACGCGCTTTCGCACCTCATAGAGGCGGGGAGCGACTTTTTCCTGATGCCAAGCCGCTTTGAGCCGTGCGGCCTCAACCAGATGTATTCCATGATTTACGGCACGCTGCCGATTGTGCGCTCCACCGGCGGGCTTGTGGACACCGTTGAGCAGTATGACCAGAAAACGGGTGGCGGCTGCGGCTTCCGATTTGGAGACGCAACGTGCGACGCCCTTTACAACACCATAGGCTGGGCGTGCTCCACATGGTTTGACAGGCCTGACCACATAAAGAAAATGCGTTTGCGCGCGATGAAGAAGGACTTTTCGTGGTCGGCTTCCGCGCTCGAATATTTCAAGCTCTACGAATGGGCGGTTTCGGAAAGGGCCAAGGCGTTCTAGCCGCCGCAGTTTAATCGGGAATGGCGGAACTCAGGGCAGCGCGAAAGACCTACACCACGTCCGAACTGGGCGTGTGGTTCGCTCGCGTGCTTGAAAACTGGGAGGACGGCTTTTCGGATGAGGAAATCTCCGCCGGTCGCGCTCTCTACACTTCAGGCGGCGTGCGCGCGCTCGATTTGCGGCGCGAAGAGGCCCTAATCGGCGCGCGCCTTGAAGGCGGAGAAGAGCCGTACTGCATAATAGATTACGACGGCGGAAATTTTTCATACAGGGGTTCGGATTCCAACAGGCTGCTTTCCGCCGCGATAGCGGTCGCCGGGCTTTACGAGATAGAGGAGCTCGTCGCCGAAGAGACCGCGCCGTACGCGACGCTGGACGTATTTGAAAACGCTCCGGAAAAGCCTCCGGCGGCGGAAGAGGGCGCGTCCGAAGAAAGGGACGCGGAAAGCAAAGCAGCCGCTCCGGCGCCGGCGGATGGAGCAAAGCCCGCAATGCGCATGGAGCTCGCGTTTTCGGTCAAGAAGGACGCGCTCGTATTTTCGGCGCATTGGGAGAATTCCAAAAGGGTGTTCGGCGAAAATTCGCTGGACGCCGCCGCGCTGAATTCCGCAGAACGCGAGAGCATAATCAGGCTCATGACGTTCGCGCGCCGCTCGAATTTCAAATACGAGGGCGGCGTCTTCCGCCTTCGCGACATTTCGCAGATGCCGAAGTTCGTCTCAAAAACGCTCGCGCAGTGGGCGGCGCCGTTCGCAATCAAAAAGGGGGAGGACGTGGATTTGCTCGCGCGGGGCGAGACGGGCGTTGAAATACGCTCGCGCGCGGAAGAATGCGCGCAGGACGCCTCCGCCTTCGAGGTGTCGTGGGAGGCGAAAATTGCGGGGCGCGGCGCGGAG
>JAVBSZ010000186.1:0-3055 GCA_031556415.1 Opitutales bacterium
GGCCGCCCTGGGGGCGGGTTTTGCTTTCGACGGTTTTTTCGGATTTGACATTTTTATTTCTCTTAAAACGGTCGGTTTTTAAAAAGTTGCAAGGGTCTATTTGATTTCCTGCGGCGGCGTCTTTGCGCGCGCCCTCAGTTCGCCTATCTGCTTTAGAATCAGCATCTGTTCTTCCAGGCTTTTTGCGGGGTCCGCAAGCATCCTGTTGAGTTTTTCAATGTTCCTTAGACAGTATTTCCTGAAGAGGGCCAGCACGCACCTGTTGGCGGTTTCAATCGGGTTTTCTATCAGGTTTTTGTCCAGTAAAAGTATTTCGTAGATTATCCTAAGCTCTTCCTTGTCGCCTATGTGCGTTTCCAACTCCGATATCTCCAAGCCTATGCCCTCCCTGTGAAGGGCGAGCAGTTTGCGCAAAAGCCTTTCGCTCTCGTCGTCGGAGTCTATCCATTCGTCTTCGACGGCGTGAGAGAGGGCGTCCGCCAGTTTCTCATAATTTAAGCAGACAATTAGAGCGTCATAAGCGGCGTTTGTCAACATCGCAGGCGGCCTTCGACCGGTATTTTTTGCCGCGTAAGCCTCCGGCGTTTCCTCCGCATCCGTCCCCGAATTTCCGCGCCTCCTCTTCCATGAGGCGTAATCCCTCTTGACGCTGGAGTAATCCGCCGTAAGCGCCACGGAAAGCTCCATCAGATAGCCGTCCTCCGCCGTCCTTGAACGGCAGTATGATATGGCCTCGAACATCTCCTCGAGCATCGCGCTTTTCTGCATGGGCGAGGGGTTCGGGTTCTCTTTGAGCTTTTGCGACACGCAGAAACTCATCGGGTTTTGCGCGCGGTTTTTAAGCAGATTTTCCATGGCCTCGCGGCCGCTGTTTTTTATGAAGGTGTCCGGGTCGTTCCCGTCCTCCATGCGTACGACCAGGGGCGAGAGCTCCGCCCTTATGCACAACGGGATGACCCTTGCGGAGGCCTTCGCGCCCGCGGCGTCGGCGTCAAAAAGGAGTATGGCGGTATCCGTACAGCGTTTGACGAGGGCGAGCTGTTCGAGGCCCAGCGCCGTGCCCTGGCTTGCCACGGTGTTTTCAAAGCCGCTGCAGTACATGCGCATGGCGTCTATCTGGCCCTCGACGATTATGGCGCAGCCCCTGTCATGCGCGGCCTTGCGCGCCTTGTCAAAATTGAAGAGCACCGCGTTCTTCTTGAAGATGTCGGTTTCCGGGGAATTGACATATTTGCCCTCCTCGTAGGGGATGTCAGAAAGCGTGAAGGATGTCTTGCGCGCGGTGAATGCGACGATGCGCCCCTGGTGGTCGGCAATGGGTATCATAAGCCTGCCCTTGAAGCGGCAACGCGCGCGGTCTATACTTCTGTCCGTATCGCGCAGAAAAAATATCCCGCTGGCTTTTATAGCTTCAAACGAATATCCCTTCTGCTGAAGGCGTTTCTTCAGCCCCGCTTCGGAAACTTCCGCATAGCCTATTCGCATGGCCTTGGCGTCGGCCTCCGTGAAGCCGCGTTCCTCAAGCCAGTACCGGCGCATTTCGGCGGCTTCGGCATTGCCGGCCCAGAAGTTTTTTTCGAACTCCGCGGCGGCCTCCTCGTGGATGTCGTAAAGCTGTTTTTTGAGGGAGGAGTTCTGGCGCGGCCCGCCTTCTCCCTGTTCGTATTCAAGCTGTATTCCGAAGCGGTTTGCGATGAACTCTACGGCGTCCGGAAAATTCATGGCCTCTTTGAGCATCACAAGCTTGAAGATGTCCCCGCCCTGGCTCGTGCTGAAGCAGTGGAAGAAGTTTTTGTCCGGATGCACGAAGAAGGAGGGCGACTTTTCCGCCGTGAAGGGGCTCAAACCCTTGTACGAGGAACCCGATTTTTTCAGGCTCGTGTACGTGCTCGCCAGGTCGTAAATATTGACGCGGGAGCGTATCTCCTCAATGCAGCTGTTCTTAATCTTCGGCATTTTGTTGGAGACTATTGCCCTGCCGTGAGGTAATCAAGCTCGCGCTGGGCGTCAATGCGCTGCGGATGGTTCTGCGGCGCGGAAGAGAGGAACTGCCTGTAAAAGTAGGCGGCGTTGTTCCTGCTCCCGAGCGCCGAATATGCGCGCGCGATGCCGAGTATGATTTCGTTGTTCGTCGGGAAGGAGCTGTGCGCCTCGTAAAGTGCGTCCAAAAGCTTTTCTACTGTGAGCACCTTTGCGGCGCACTTGAGGTTGTAGAGCGCGGCGTCCACGTTTTTAGGGTCCCTGCGCAGCGCCTCGCGGGAGGCGAAGTACGCCTCGGATTTCTTCTCCTGCGCCTCGTATGCCTTTGCGAGCGCCTGCCAGGCGTCGAAGGAATTCGAGTCTTTCGCTACGGCCTTGTGGGCGTTGCGCTCTGCGGATTTTGCGTCTCCACCCTCAAGGTCTTCGCCGGATTTTTTGACGTATGCGGCGGAACTTTCGTCGGCCTGCGCCTGCGCTGCGGTTTGGTTTTTTGCGCCTTCCTGCGCTGCGGGAGTCGAAGCCTTCGCCCTGTCTTCGGCTTCGCTCTGTGCCATAAGCTCCTTCTTTTTTTCCTCCAAAGCCTTCTGCTCTGCGGCGAGCTTTTCGGCGTCCTCCTTGGCCTTCTTTTCCGCGGCGGCCTTCTCCTCCTGCTGCTTTTGGAGGGCGAGGCGCGCCTCCTCGAGCTTTGTGCGGAACTCCTTGAGCTGCGCCTGCAGCTGCGGGTGGAGGGTGTTGATTATTTCAGGGTCAATCCCGTCAAGTTGGTTGACGGCGTCGTTAAGCTTTGCGGTGTTTTTGTCTGCAAGGTATACGTCCACAAGGCCGAGTAGCACGGCCTTTTTGATTTCGAGGTTGTCATCCGAAGTTTTTGGAAGGGCCGCCTCAAGCCATTTTTGGGCCTGCACCCTGTTGCCCACTTTTATGAACAGCAGGCCTATGTAGCAGGCTTCCTGCGTGTCGGGGTTGCGGTTGGCGGCCCTGAGTGCGTTCATGCTCGCGTTGAGGGCGTCCTGCCAGCGCGAGAGTTTCTCGTACACTTTTGCGAGGGATTTCCACGCGACGAAGTCCTTCATTT
>JAVBSZ010000124.1:0-4259 GCA_031556415.1 Opitutales bacterium
AGTTTCTTTATCAGTTGAATTGTTCGCATCCCCTTCGCCTTCGGGTCCGTTTTCCTTGGTATTCATTTCTTTTATTATAAATATGTTAAGAAAAAATTTAAAATAGTAATTGACTTAGAATGTCCAAATTTTAGTTTTGAATCAATGTTTTTAGATCGAAAGTTTGAAAAAAAAGTTTGAAAAAGTTTGAAACTTTTAATGATCAAGAATGTCGTAGAAACTTGGCAGATACAGCGTTTGCCCAACTTAATAAAAACTAAATATTAACAAATCAAATATGGAAAATTTAACAAAAAGAGAAATTGTCCAGAACATCTACAAGGTCAAGGCGGAAGGCGACAATTCGCAGATCTTGCAGAACGACATCCGCGACATCGTGCAGATGACGCTTGACATCATTTCGGAATCGCTCTCCAAGGGCCGCAATGTGGAACTTAGGAATTTCGGCGTTCTTGAAGTGCAGGTGAGAAAGCCGCGCGTCGGCAGAAACCCCACCCAGCCTGAAAACGACGTCATCATCCCCAAGAGGGCGGTGGTCAAATTCAAGGCCGGCAAAGAACTCAAGGAAAGCCTCAGGAAGCTCGACCTCGGCGTTGTCGAAAAGAGCAAAAAAGCTAGAGAGCGCAAATAGCACATCTACGGCGAAAATCCGCCGTTTTTCAAACAGCCCCGACATGTTTAAAACCCTACCGGGATTCAGAGAATTTTACCCTGAAGACTGCGCGAAGAGAGACCATCTCTTTGCGCAGTGGCGCATTTGCGCACGCCGCTTCGGCTTTTCGGAGTTTGACCCTCCGGTGCTTGAGCAGCTTGAGCTCTTCACGGAGAAGTCCGGAGAGGAAATCAAAAGCCAGCTTTTCGAATTTACCGACAAGGGCGGCCGCGCGGTCTCGCTTAGGCCGGAGATGACGCCTTCGCTCGCGCGCATGGTTGGCGCCAAGGCCAACGCAATACGCCGTCCCGTCAAGTGGTTCTGCATAGGCGAGAATTACCGCTATGAGCGCCAGCAGAAGGGCCGCCTGCGCGCCTTCTACCAGCTGAATGCCGACATCCTGGGCGAGGAATCCCTCGCGGCGGACGCTGAAATAATCGCGCTTTTAATAGACACTTTGCGCACGCTCGGCCTCACGAAGGACGAATTCAAGCTGCGCCTCGGAGACAGGACCCTGTGGGTGCTCTTCCTCCAGAACGCGGGAATCCCGGAAGACCGCATTATGAACGCGCTCGGCGCGGTGGATAAAATCGAGCGGGTGCGCCCGGAAGCATTCACCGGGATGCTGGCGGACGCCCTGCAGGGAATCGATTTGGACACAGCCCTCCTCGCGGAAAAAATCCGCGCCTTCGTGGCAATCAAGGACATTGACGACATGCCCAAAGCCTTCCAAAACGGGAGCGACGCCGAAAAGGTGTCGGCAAGAATCGGGCAGTGGAAGGAGCTTCTCAAGACTCTTTCGGACATGGGCGTTGGTGAATTTGTGAGCCCGGACTTGGGCATAGTCAGGGGCCTGGCCTACTACACGGGCTTCGTATTCGAGGCCTTCCAGACGGTCGGCACGGGCCGCGCCCTGGCGGGCGGCGGGCGTTATGACAGCCTCGTGAAAAAGCTCGGCTACCCGGACATGGCTGCCGTCGGCTTCGGCATGGGAGACGTCACGGTTGCGGACCTTTTAGATTTGGTCGGCAAAAGCAGAAGTATGGACCTTTCGCCGGACGCCTTTGTTGCGATAACCTCCGAAACTTTGCGCGCGGACGCCCTCAAAACCGTCTTTGAACTGCGCCGGAAGGGCCTGTGCGTGGACTATCCGCTCAAGCAGTCGCAGCTCGGCAAGCAGTTCAAGTATGCGGACTCAGTCGGCGCGCGCTCCGTGATAATTTTTGCGGAAGACGAATTCGAACGCGGGCGCGTAAAAATCAAAACGCTCTCCACGGGCGAAGAGGCGGAAGCCGAACTCGGCGCAATATTCGACGCTCTCAAAAAATAGCTTTCGGAAATTTTTAAGCCTTAACGGTGCGCCGGTGTTTTCGCTTGGCGCATTATTTGTACTCAACATTTAAATTGAGATTCTTAAACTCGCTGCGCACGTTGAAGGTTCCGGGAACCTCCCAGCCGCTGTTGAGGCTTGAAATCGCCATGTCCTCGAACTTCGAGTTTTCAAGGTAGCCCTTCTTTTGCGCGTCCTTGAAGGCGTCGAGCACATGCTTTAAGAGCTCGCCTTCAAGCTTCGCCCATTTGCCGATTTCAACGGCTTTGCCCCAAAGCTCCTTGCCGCCTATCGAGTAAATGTACTTGCCCGTTCCGTCGCTCTTGCCGCCGTCGCGCGCGCGGTGCTCCTTAGGAAATTTGTGACGCGAGTCGTAAATGGGAATGCCGAACCAGAGGTAGTCTCCGTAGCCCTTTGACTCCTTGTTCCTGTCCTGAACGGTGAGGAACATCACGAATTGTGCGGCGTGCAGGCTGTCGTCATAGCTTACGCCCCTCATTTTTTTGACCTCGTCAATCTTGACGGAAAAAGACACCTTCAAACTTTTGAGCTTTGAAATTTTCGGAAGGCTTTCCACCTCCTGCTCTATCAAAAGATGCGGCCACGCCTCGCCGGAGGCGCGCGGAGTCTTCCCGTATTCGTTGTGCGTGTTGAGGGCGAAAACCAGCACGTTAGTTTCCCCCTCCTTTTTAAGATACACTTCCTTGCCGTCGTTCTTGTAGCCGCGCTGCGCACCGTTTTCGACGAGCGGTGCGTCAATCAGATTGAACTTGCTCCCCCACTGCGCCAGGCGCCACACGGGCCTTTCGACACCCTCGCGGGGGAAGACTTTCCCTATCTCGACGGGGTTGTCTGTTGAGGCAAGCGCCGTGAGGCGGAAGCCCTGTTCAAAATTTACGTCGCGCAAAAGCTCCTCCGCAAAGAGAGAAAATGCGGACAAAAAAATGCAGATGAGAAGTGAAGTTTTTGTTTTCATAAAAGCGCGCAAAGCGGAACGTTTTCGGATTAAATCTCCCCGCATGCTGGCCAAAAGAAAAGTGTTTGACAACACGTAAAAAAAACATTCCATAAGGCGCTTCTTAATGGTGGTAATAGCTCAGTTGGTTAGAGCACCGGATTGTGATTCCGGGGGTCGCCGGTTCAAGTCCGGTTTACCACCCGTTTAATTTCAAAAAAAACCTCCAAAATTCTTGGAGGCTTTTTTGTCTCACTTGCTGCGAATTCCGAATGCGTAAAAACGTTCATCCCTCGCACCTATTCATCGTCCTGCTGCTGTTTTGGGAGCGTGTAGATTTTGACGAGGGGCGGGTAAAAATCGCGGTCGCGGAAATAGTGGGCTACGCTCTGGGCGGCGCGCATGGCTTCAAAATGAGGGTCGAACACCATTTCAAACTCGCGGCATTCCACCATCTCACCGACCGAGTTTTTGAACACCGTCAGGCGCCCGTATGACGCCACGCGCTGGTGCGCGCCCGCTATGTAAAGGGTTTCGTCCCCCGCAGACGGCGCGCGCGTTTTTCCGCCGAAAAATAAAAATGCAATCATGAGGCACGCTGCGGCCGCAAACGCAAACGCCGCAAAGAGCGCCCTGCGCCGCCTGCCGCGCGCACCCTGCGCCTTCGCATGGAGCATGATTTCCCGCCTGCGCGAGGCGGTCAGCGCAGGACATTCAAGCGTGCCGAAGGCGCGGCGCAAATCCGCTTCAAAACTCACCGTTTCAGGTTCCATATCCAAACCCCTTCCCTTTCATTCTTTTTTTCAAATCCTCAAGAGCCCTGCCTATGAGCACCCCCACGCTGCCTGAGGGGATGCGCATGACTTCCGAAATTTCAGCGTAGCTCAGGTCGGAAAAATAGCGCAGCATGAGAAGCTCGCACTGCCTCTGCGGAAGGCGCGAAACCTCCTTTAGCATCTGCTCCGCGTCCTCGGAAAGCATAAGCCTTTCAAATGGCTGCGGGGATTCGTCATCCGCCCTTTCAAAAAAGTCTTCATCGGCGGGCCTCAGGCGCGAGTCCTTGCGCATCACGTCCAGAACATTGTTGCGGCATACCCTGTAAAGCCAGGCGCGCGCGCCGTCTTCCGCCACATTCTGATTTTCACAAAGCTTGATAAAGGCCTCCTGCACGGCGTCCTGCGCGGTCTCCAGATTTCCGCAGACGCCGCGGACATAGGCTATGAGCTGCGGCGCATAGCTTGCCACGCATTCTTCAATGAACTTTTCCCTGCCAGATTTCAAACGCCCTATTTTTCCGACACCAGTTTTTCCAATTCCGAGAT
>JAVBSZ010000236.1:0-6586 GCA_031556415.1 Opitutales bacterium
CAAGCTCATAGGTTTTGATGACAGCACATTTACGGACGAAAGCGCATTTGAAGGCTTCGTTTCCGACGGCTCCATTACGGAATTCTACTTCGCAATCAAGGCCGACGGCGTGTACGTAAGCCTGGCTCCCATTCCGGAGCCTTCCACCTGCGCCGCAATACTGGGCGCGCTGGCCCTCGCCTTCGCCCTTAAGCGCCGCTTCAAAAGGCGCTAGGTTTTCTCAAAACAATACAACAGATTTATTAAACAAAAAAACACCTCCGGAGCTCGGAGGTGTTTTTTGCATTTTAAAAACTATTTTTAACGCGTTTTAACCGCTTTAAGTATCGCCCCAACCAGACCGTCAACCGAAGACGTCTCTGCTTCGGCGGCAAGGGGTATGCCGAATTTTTTGACGGCGCCGCTCGTGGAAACGCCTATTGATACGGCTTTCGGGGTGGCCGCGCCCTTTGACAATTTGAACTTCGCCGCGTTCTGCGCGAATGACTGTACGGCGGAAGAACTTGCAAACACCACGAAATCAGCGCCGTGCTTTTTGAAGTCTTTGATGATTTTGTCGTCAGCGTCCGGAGAGATTAAGTCCGTCTTATAGACTTCGAAAAATTCCGCAATAGCCCCGCCCTTCTGCTCCAAAGTTTTTATAAAATCCTTGTTCGAGAGGCTGCCGCCCACGCATATAACATTGCGGTTTTCCAAAGATTCAAACTCCATCATCTCCTCCACCATGGCCTGCGCCGTCTGGGGGCGGGCGATGATTTCGGGCATGAGGTGGTATTTTGCCACCTCCCTTGCCGTGGCGTCTCCCACGCAGGCAATGCGCATGGGGCCGAAGCAGCGTATGTCCGTGTACATTCCGAAAAACTCCTTGAAGAAGCCGCGCACGCCGTTGGCGCTTGCAAAGGTTATCCAGTCATAGCTCGCGATGTTCGAGAGAAAGTCGTTGGAGACGTCCTCGTTTGCGCCGAGCGTGCAGTCTATCAGGGGGATTTCAAGCACGTCCGCGCCGAGCGTGCTTAATTTGAGCGAAAGCTCCTCATTGTCCGCGCGCGTGAGCACGACGCGTTTGCCTTCGAGTGGGTTTTTAGTTTTCGCCATTTTAGAAAGTGAAATCGTCGGAATCTTTTAAGGTAAGCGCAAAGGCCTCAAGGAGCTTAACGCAGTTTTCTATGTCGCGCAAATCCGCGACCTCCGCAGGGGTGTGCATGTACCTTAAAGGTATGCCCAAAAGCCCCGTTGCCACGCCGCCGCGGGACATCTGCAGTATGCGCGCGTCCGTGCCCGTGGGCCGCGGCTCCGCGTTAATCTGGTATGGAATTTTGAGCTTCTTTGCGCATTCCAAAAGCCTGTCCACGACCTTGGGGTTCATGTTCGGCCCGCGCGAAATCACGGGGCCTTTGCCGAGCTCCACAAGGCCGTGGCGCTGTTTGTCTGAGAACGGGTAATCCGTAGCGTGCTCCACGTCTATGGCTATTGCCACGTCTGGGTTTGTGGAATAGCCCGCGGGCCACGCGCCGCGCGTGCCTATCTCCTCCTGCACTGTGCCCACGCTCACAAGCCTGCAGCGCAGCTTCTTTTTGGATTTTGCCAGGCGGCGTAAAGCTTCAAACGCGCAGTAGCAGCCCGCCTTGTCGTCAAAGGCCCTGGCCGCGTATTTGGCGCCCGCAAGCTGGTTTACGGATACGTCGTACACCGCGCTGTCGCCCACGCTTACGAGCTTTTCGGCCTCCTTCTTCGAGGATGCGCCTATGTCTATCCAAATCTTGTGCGTCTTGGGAACTTCCTTGCGCTCGGCCTCGTCCATCAGATGTATGGCCTTCTTGCCCGTCACGCCGTAGACCGTGCCTTTCTTTGCGAGTATGCTCACGCGGCGGCCCGGTATCATAACGTTGTCATGCCCGCCGAGCTGGTCAAAAAAGAGGTAGCCGCTATCGTCAATATAAGTTATGATGAGGCCGATTTCATCTATGTGCCCCGCAAGCATAAGCGTTTTTGCGCCGGAGCCAAGCTCCGCAAAGCGGTTGCCGAGGACGTCCTTTTTGACGGCGTCCGCGAAGTCCGCAACGTAGTTTTCTATGACTTTTGTGCATTCGAATTCCGCACCCGTGGGCGAGCGCGATTCAAGCAAATCCTTCAAAAATGGGTCGAGTTTCATACGGTAATTTGTATCGGTTGAATTTGATAAAAAATGAGGGATAAGTTTATTATCCCCCATACATTTAAAAATGCGGATATTATTCCTTGCGCATCTGCTGCATTGTGACGCCCGTCAGAGCCTCAGCAATGCGGCCAAGCTCGTATTCGGAGCCCTTGAAGTGGAAGGTGCGCTGCAGATGGAATTGCGACTTGCCCGCGGGGAGCGCGAGCGCCGGAGAATGCGTGGAAGCGCGGTAGTAAGGTATGGCGTAAAACGCGCCCTCCTCTGCCGGGCCGTTGTTGAAGAAGGTGATTGCGTCTCCCTCTCCGGGCTTTTCATTGCTGCGCCATGACGCGGGCAGATAGCCCTTCGCCGACGGCGGGCGCATGTAGGTTGTTATAGTCAGGCGCGAATTCTTCTCGTCATACACCATAAAGATGCCCTTGCTGCGCAGCGCGTTTATGCCGATTTCTTCAATCTTGCGGGCGTTGAGGATGAATTTTACGTAGTCGGGCTCTATGCTGTAAAGCTGCATGGCGCTTGTTGCTGAATACTCGTTGCGCATGATGTCGCCAAGTTTGGCGACGTCGCCCGTCTTGTAGGGAACGAAGGCCGCGGTGGTGTTGTTTGCGTGGTAGCAGGAATTCACGGAGATGTTCAGCATGCCGTAATCCTGAGTCCAGTCCGCATCCCCCGTGTTGGTTATCTTGTTTAAAGACTGGTAGGCCACGCACTTGACGGAATCGGGAATGTCGGTTCCGAGGATGTTCTTGGCGTCCTCGCGGCTGATGTATGAAATTTCGCGCTCCGCAAGGAAGTTGAATTTTCTTCCGCGCGCGTTTTCCACCGTCGCCGCCTTTTCAAACTTGGCCTGAGCCTTGCTCTGCGCAATGAGCGTCCACGGCTCCGAAGATACGATGGCCGGAGGCGTCCAGTTGTCCGCCGTATATACCTTTCCGCCGGCGAAAAAGAGCGAATGCTCCCCGCCCTCGGGGCCCACCTTGAAGGAGTCCTCGCCGCCGAGCTTGTTGATATATGTTTCCGGCTTGTTTGAGGCAATCAAAGACCTGTTGTACCAGCCTATGCCCACGCCGTCCTCGCCGTCTAGGGTGCTTGTCATAACCCTGGCCTGCCATTTTGAGGAAACCACAACGAAAGATTCACCCTCGCCCAGAACGACGCAATCCCCCTTGTATTCGGCGAAGAAGGCGAGGTCTTTTCCGAAGCTCCACTCGTGCGAGTCGGAATCTTTCATCATCTCCTCAATTACGCCGCAGGAGGCCAGGCTCAGCGCCGCAGCCGACAATCCTAAAATCTGGATTTTTTTCATGCCAAACTCAACTGCCATAAAACGGCGGACGCTTCAACCTTTTTTTGAAGACGCGATGCGCGGGCGCGTTTGAAAAGTTAAATAGGCGCACCCGCCGAAGCCGCGCGCAGAAACGCTGCAAGAAAAAATTCTTTCAAAGTTTCTTCAAAAAAAAGCTCGACAAGCCCGTTTAATCATATTCCTTCTTTTGGTTTTCATAAACTGATATGCAAAAGACCAAGAAATCCATAGCAAAACGCTTCAAGGTTACGGGCACGGGGAAACTCATGCGCCGCAGCCCCAACAAGAGGCACCTTCTCAGCGCAAAGAGCGTCAAACAGAAACGCACCGCGGGCAAAGACAAGGCCGTCTCCGAAGGAATGCAGGCAAACCTCAAAAGAGCGCTGCCCTTCGCATAATTGAAGCATCAGTAGGAACAGGCCGCAAGGGTGTAAATAAAGGCGACCCCCAGGCCGTAAAACAATACAAGGAAATATAAAACATGCCAAGAGTAACCAACGCAGCCCAGAGCCGCAGGCGCAGACAGCGCCTAATGAAGACAACCAGAGGGTACTTCGGGAACAAATCCCGCCTGTACCGCTATGCCAAAGACGCAGCCCAGCACGCAGGCAGGTACGCCTACCGCGACAGGCGCGTTAAGAGGCGCGAATTCCGCCGCCTTTGGATAACCAGAATCAACGCAGCCTGCCGCGCGGCGGGCCTTAAGTACAGCGTGCTGATTTGCGGCCTCAAGAAGCTGAATATCGAGATGGATAGAAAGCAGCTTGCGGAACTCGCAATCAATGACGCCGCGGCGTTTGACGCTTTGATTTCCAAAGTCAAAGACGCCAAGTAAAAAAATAATATTTCAAAAATGAACGGAGCTTCCAAACGGGGCTCCGTTTTTTTATGCCGTTTTGAATGCAAAACTTTTAACGTTTGCATCCAATTTGTTCTTGCGCCAAGCGCCTAAAATGACATTCTCATTCAGATTGATTTTTTGCGCGCACGGGCAGTTTTCGCCGCGCAAAACGCGAACCTATTTTTCACATGGAAGACAAGATAAACGAAATTATCAGCCGGCTTGAGAAACTCCTGCCGGAGGCCAAAACAGCCGGCGAGGTTTCCAACCTTGCGGCGGGCGTCAGCGGCCCCAACGGGGAACTCACGGCGCTGATGAAAATCATCCCGACTTTGGACGTAAAAGAGCGCCCGCTCGTCGGCAAGCTCATCAACAAGGCCAAGATGGCGATAGAACCGATGATTGCGGAGGCGTACGCGCGCATAGAATCCGCAAAGAAGGCGGAAGCTCTCGGCAAGCCTGTTGACGCCACCCTGCCCACGGCCGATGCCCCGATGGGCACCTTGCACCCCATCACCCAGACCATACGCAGGGTTTGCGACATTTTCAGGAAGGTCGGCTTCACCGTCGCGGAAGCAACGGAAATAGACACGGAGTGGTACTGCTTTGACGCGCTCAACACGCCAGCAGACCATCCCGCGCGGGACGCGCAGGACACGCTCTTCCTCCCCTCCAGCCTCAAGGTTTCAAATGTGGAGAAACATGCGAATGAATTTTATCTTCTGCGCAGCCACACTTCCACCGTGCAGATAAGGGCCATGCTCAAGGAGGGCGCGCCCATACGCATACTCGCCCCGGGCCGCGCGTTCAGGCGCGACACCGTTGACGCAACGCACTCTGCGAACTTCCATCAGATAGAATGCCTTTACATAGACAGGAACGTGCGCCTTACGGATTTGAAGGCGGTGCTTGACTATCTTTTCAAGGACCTCTTCGGAGAGTCCGCCAAGGTGCGCCTGCGCCCCAGCTTCTTCCCCTTTACCGAGCCCAGCTTTGAAGTTGACTTCATGAGCGCAAACCTCGGCAAGCTCAGCAACAGGTGGATAGAAATCATGGGCTGCGGCATGGTGGACCCCAACGTGCTCACGAACGTCGGCCTCAACCCCGAGGAATGGAGCGGCTACGCCTTCGGCCTCGGCGTCGAACGCGTCGCCATGCTCATGCATTCCATTGACGACATACGCCACTTTTACGCAAACGACCTGCGTTTCCTGAACCAATTCGCCGGAAGATAATTTTTAAAGGATTTTTCAGATGAAAGTAAGTTTAAACTGGTTGAATAATTACGTGGATTTGTCGGACAAGTCCGTGGAGGAAATCGCGGAGGCGCTCCCCATGCTCGGCATGGAAGTCGAGAGCGTTGAGACGCTGGGGCTGGCAAGACTTGACAATGTCGTCGTGGGCGAAGTCATCTCCCGCGTGCAGCATCCCAACGCCGACAAGCTCGGCGTCTGCATGGTCAAAGTTTCTTTGGATGCGGAACCCGTGCAGATAGTCTGCGGCGCCTCCAACTACAAGGTCGGAGACCGCGTGCCCGTTGCGCTTGAAGGCGCGGAGCTTCCAACCGCGGACGGCGGCGTTTTCAAAATCAAGAAATCAAAACTGCGCGACGTTGAAAGCAACGGCATGATGTGCTCCGCGCGCGAGCTGGGCATGGGCGCGGACCACTCCGGCCTTCTCATTCTTGAGGCGCGCCCGGAAATCGGCACGCCCATCAACGAAATCTTTACGGATTCCGACACGGTTTTTGAAATCGAACTCACCGCCAACAGGGGAGACTGCGCAAACCATATAGGCGTGGCGCGCGAACTTGCCGCAAAATTCGCAAAGCCCCTGAAAAAGCCCGCGCTCAAGTCGGCGGAAAAATATTCCAAAAAATCCGAATCCTCGCTTCTTGAAGGCGTTGAATTGCAGACGCCCAACTGCCCTCTTTACACGGCGGCCTGCGTCAAAGGAGTGAAAATCTCCCCGAGCCCTGAATGGCTTAAGAAGAGCATTGAGGCCGTAGGCCTGC
This sequence comes from Opitutales bacterium, assembly GCA_031556415.1. Classification (GTDB taxonomy): domain Bacteria; phylum Verrucomicrobiota; class Verrucomicrobiia; order Opitutales; family Intestinicryptomonadaceae; genus CALXQW01. The sequence continues at coordinate 6,320 of JAVBSZ010000236.1, forward strand.
GCTCAATAAACAACATCGTGGACGTAACGAATTACGTGATGATGGAATACGGCCAGCCGCTGCACGCGTTTGACGCAAAGAAGATACGCGGCAAAAAGATAATCGTGCGCCAGGCTGCGGACGGTGAAAAAATCCAGACGCTGGATTCTAAAACGCATTCGCTCACCGCGGATAACACGCTTATCTGCGACGGCGAAGGCGCGGTGGCGATAGCCGGCGTGATGGGCGGTTTGAATTCGGAAGTTGAAGACGGCACCGTCGATGTAG